>NZ_JAPQKZ010000024.1:0-103995 GCF_027257075.1 Bacteroides sp. LFL-34
TCATAGTGAAATTCTTATGCCTAAAGATACAAAATCTTTAGGTAATAACAAAGCCCCAGCTTGTGAAAGTCGGGGCTTTGTGCGTAAAAAACAGAAGGTGTGCATTTTGACACACCTTCTTCTTTGTTAATCCGAGAATTTACTCTATATTTGTTGTTTAGTATCCGTATGAAAGGAGATTCCTATGATTGATTGGAACTATATGCTTAGCCAGATAGCAACAGTGGCTTTTGATATTCTTTATTTTGGAGCCATTATCGGTACGATTGTCATCATCATTCTTGACAACCGGAATCCGGTTAAAACCATGGCATGGATACTCATATTACTTTTCCTTCCTATTGTCGGACTTGTCTTTTATTTTTTCTTTGGGCGGAGTCAACGTCGCGAACGTATCATTGGGCAAAAAAGCTACGACCGCTTATTGAAGAAACCAATGGCCGAATATCTCGCACAGGATTGTTCGGACGTTCCTTATGAATACTCCCGTCTTATTCAGCTTTTCCAGCAAACGAATCAAGCGTTTCCATTTGAGGGGAACCGTGTGGCAGTCTATACCGAAGGATATACCAAACTTCAATCATTGTTGCGTGAACTGCAAAAAGCGAAGCAGCATATCCACATGGAATATTACATCTTTGAAGATGACGCTATCGGGCGTATGGTCAGGGATGTGCTGATAGAAAAAGCTTCTCACGGGGTTGAAGTACGGGTTATCTATGATGATGTAGGTTGCTGGCATGTGCCTAACCGTTTTTTTGAAGAAATGCGCAATGCCGGTATTGAAGTCAGGAGCTTTTTGAAAGTACGTTTTCCCTTATTTACCAGTAGGGTGAATTACCGCAACCATAGAAAGATTGTCGTTATTGACGGACGCGTGGGCTTCGTTGGGGGAATGAACCTGGCAGAACGTTATATGCGTGGCTTTTCTTGGGGGATTTGGCGAGATACGCATATCATGTTGGAAGGCAAGGCAGTGCATGGTTTACAAACGGCTTTTTTGCTTGATTGGTATTTTGTAGACCGTACGTTGATAACCGCTTCCCGTTATTTTCCGAAGATTGACTCTTGCGGAAGTTCTTTAGTGCAAATTGTCACGAGTGAGCCTATCGGGCCATGGAAAGAAATCATGCAGGGATTGACTGTTGCCATTACCGGTGCAAAAAAATATTTCTATATGCAAACACCTTATTTTTTGCCTACAGAACCAATATTAGCAGCTATGCAAACAGCAGCATTGTCTGGGGTGGATATACGCTTGATGTTACCGGAACGTGCAGATAACTGGATAACTCATCTTGGATCGCGTTCTTATTTGGCAGATGTGATGCAGGCAGGTGTTAAGGTCTATTTTTATAAGAAAGGTTTTCTACATTCTAAGCTGATGGTTTCAGATGATATGCTTTCCACTGTAGGCTCTACCAATGTTGACTTCCGTAGCTTTGAGCATAACTTTGAGGTGAATGCTTTTATGTATGACGTAGAAACTGCCCTTGAAATGAAAGAAATATTTCTTCAGGACCAGCGCGAAAGTACACAGATCTTTTTGAAGAATTGGGGCAGACGTTCGTGGAGACAAAAAGCTGCGGAGTCTATCGTGCGTTTATTGGCTCCGCTACTTTAATAAGGATGAAATTGTATTTGGATCTTATCTGAATAGTGAGAAGTTCACACTTCCATACACCCTTCTCTCAAGGAAATGTGGATTTTCTTCGAAATTATTATCTTTTCCATGCTCCAGTACCAATAATCCTCCTTCTTTGAGAAGATTATTCTGAAAGATTAATTCGGGTATTGTTTCCAACTCTTTTAAAGCGTAGGGAGGATCGGCAAAGATGAAGTCGAACTGTTCGCGGCCATTTTTGATAAACTTGAATACATCTCCGCGTATCGGCAGACATTTGTCTGTCTGCACCTCTTTCATAATTTTGCAGATGAATGAGTGATGTGCAGGATCTTTCTCAATGCTGATAACACGGTCGCATCCGCGGGATACCAATTCGATACTGATGCTTCCCGTTCCGGCAAACAAATCAAGAGCTGTTATTCCTTCTTCAAAATCGATATAGTTATTGAGTACATTAAACAGATTTTCTTTGGCGAAATCTGTCGTAGGGCGTGCTTTAAATGTCCGAGGCACGTCAAATCTTCTTCGTTTGTAAATACCGCTGATTACTCGCATGTTAATAAGGCTTGCATGTCAATATTAGTTGCAGGATTCATGATGAATACCTGTAGGATAAACTTTTTCAATTCACTCATTAAAACGTCTTTCTCCGGAAGTATTCCGGTTAGGTGTAACTCATCCCGTTCCTGATTAAACTCCAGTTGTTTCCAGGCGTACAATAAATAGTAAATACGGTCTTCTGTGTGCGTACATTCAAAGGAATTAGCCAGAAGCAGATGTCCTCGTTCAAAACAATAGATGTCAATGCCGTCTTTGCGTATAGAAGCATACATCTTCTTACTGTTTCCCAATCTGCTTTTTACAGAAAAATAATCGATGAATGGAGTAGATTGAGAATAGAAACGAGCTTCGGGATATTGTTCATTCAAAAAGGTCTGTGCGCTTTTGTCTATGCCGAAGATGACAGCTACATTATTCTTTCTTAGAATATTATAGAGCACCGTTTCGTTTTCTTTTTTCTGATGATTATGATAAAACAGAAGTTCCGCCTGTTCCTCTTCAAACAATTCTAATGGCGCAATCGTAAAACGCTTGCCTGCCATCATAATGTTTACTCGTTTGTAAGGATGATTGAGGAAATCCGATTCGTGAAAGAGTGTTTTTAGATTTGCTGTAAGGGATGAAGACGCATTTATCTCTTTCTCTATTATTGAAAGCGAATCGTCATGAATCGGGTTATAGATAGAAAAAGAAAATCCATCCGTACTAAGACGGATGGATAAAGTATATTGTTTTGATTTAGTAAAATCAATCATTATTCCCAGTTACCAGCACCATTGTTTGGAGTATCGATAGAACCTACCATCAAGCCGCTATATTTGCCTAGTTTAGAATCCAGGTCTTTTAGGTTGATGATTTCTTGTTTGTCAAGTCCGCTCAAATAAGTTTCGTATGGAGCTTTCACTTCGAACAAATATACCGGAGCACCAGACTTGGCAGTGTCATTTTTCACGTTCATTTCGAATTGAGCACCATTTCCGTGAGGAATATATTTCATAGAGTCGGCATTGAATCCTTTGGGATAGATAGTATCCAATACAGCTACCCACATAGTGTCACGTTTGAAGTTTTCAAGTCCCCATTTCTTAACTTCATCGTATCTACCGGTTTTCTTTGCTTTTTCGATGATAGCCATGGCTTTCTTTTCAGTCAGTCCATCTTCCAATTGCTTGTCAGTTAACATTCCCATCTTCATAACGAACGGCAATTTTTGATTTTTAACGAAATCAATCAGTGTGTCTAATTTGGGTGCATACATTCCGCGGTGCAGCGAACGGTATTCCTGCTGTGCCTTACGGATGTCGATCAAACGGGCAATGACTGCTTTTTCTCTTTCTTTTTTTGCGTTTTCAAAATTGATAGGACCCATAATGCTGGTGTAACAGATGTAAATCAGTGCAGCAGCACAAAGCACCAATACAATATTAAATACTGTTTTCATGATAAATTATGTTTTTAGTTGTTATATTCGCATCGCAAAAATAGAATAAATAAATTTAAATACGATAGTTCCTCGAACTTTTTTCTCGTACAAAAATGATAAATAACTATTTAGAAAGGCAAATTAAGGAAAATTTTCCTTATCAGCCAACTTTAGAGCAGGAAATTGCTGTAAAATCTCTTTCAGAGTTTCTGCTGTCCACACTGGCAGATGAAGTCTTTATCTTAAGAGGGTATGCTGGTACTGGTAAAACATCGTTGGTAGGGGCATTGGTGAAAACGATGGATCAGCTGCAGCAGAAATCTGTATTGTTGGCTCCTACAGGACGTGCGGCAAAAGTTTTTTCAGTGTATGCAGGACATCCGGCTTTTACTATTCATAAAAAAATATATAGACAACAATCTTTTTCTAATGAACTTAGTAACTTTTCGATCAATGACAATTTAGCTACCAATACATTGTTTATTGTCGACGAGGCTTCCATGATTTCAAACGAAGGACTGTCGGGCAGTATGTTTGGAACAGGACGTTTATTGGATGATTTGGTGCAATTTGTTTATTCAGGACAGGGATGTCGTCTCTTGTTAATGGGTGATACCGCGCAGCTTCCTCCGGTAGGAGAGGAGTTAAGCCCGGCACTTTTTTCCGATGCATTGAAGGGGTATGGACTTGAAGTACGTGAGATTGATCTTACTCAAGTAGTCCGTCAGGTGCAAGAATCCGGAATATTATGGAATGCCACACAGTTGAGGCAATTGATAGCAGAGGATGATTGTTATTCTCTGCCTAAGATAAAAATAGCAGGTTTTCCTGATATTAAACTGGTGCCGGGAACTGAACTGATAGAGGAACTAACTAATTGCTACGATCATGATGGTATGGATGAGACGATTGTTGTCTGTCGTTCCAATAAACGTGCAAACCTATATAACAATGGAATACGTGCTCAAATTCTTTGGCGTGAAGATGAATTGAATACAGGAGATATGTTGATGATAGCCAAAAATAATTACTATTGGACGGAGAAATATAAGGAGATGGATTTTATAGCTAATGGAGAAATTGCAGTTGTCCGGCGTGTTCGTCGAACTCGTGAAATATATGGTTTTCGTTTTGCCGAAGTTACTCTCCGCTTTCCTGATCAGAATGATTTTGAATTGGATGCGAATCTATTATTAGACACTTTACATTCGGACTCACCTGCATTGCCGAAAGAAGACAATGACCGATTGTTCTATACGGTACTTGAGGATTATATAGATATTCCAAACAAAAGAGACCGGATGAAAAAGATGAAAGCCGATCCGCATTACAATGCTTTGCAGGTGAAATATGCATACGCAATAACCTGTCATAAAGCGCAAGGCGGACAGTGGCAGAATGTGTTTTTAGATCAGGGGTATATGACAGATGAGTATTTGACTCCGGATTATTTCCGGTGGTTGTATACAGCTTTTACTCGGGCGACAAAGACACTGTATTTGGTGAATTACCCGAAAGAGCAGGTGGAATAGTTTTGTTTTTTGAATGACTCTTAATCTTTATATGATTTAGAGTTTTAAGGTTACATTGATTATATAATCAGTTGATTTCAATATTGTTGGATTCAAAAAGGTCTTTGAGTACTGGTTGTGGTTTGTTTATAGATGAAAAGAGTATTTTAAGATAAGAGCTAGCATTAGATAAAAATAGATAGCAATAATCCCTTTATTTGACTCTATTCACAGATTTGGAAAGAGTAAATAAAGGGATTCTCTATAAATTATTTCTCTATATATTAATTATTTGTAAACAATAGTAGTTGCATCATTCTTAGTTAACTTTGGTATCACTTGACCAGTCTTTAAATAAAGAGTCTTAATTTTGCTGCTACGATTGGCGTTTAAGTTTGTTAATGCTGGACATTCCGAAGCATCAATTGACGTAACATAATCATAACTTGCATACCAGGAAACAAGACTTAAATCCAAAGACTCAAGTTTACTACTGATGACTTTAAGACTTTCTGCCTCCGAATAAACATAGCTACCTCCTGCATTGAAACTAGTAATTGGATTATCTCCCAAATTATACTCTTCACAAATAGTAGGGCTATTAAATGTGAGTGATGATACCTTATGTAAACCTGAAATATCAAGCTTTTTCATGTTTGAACAATAACCTAAACGTAATGAAGTCAGGTTAGGGAAATACTCTATTCCGGTTAAATCTTTAATCTGGTTAGAGTATGAGGTGTTAGAGAATGAAGTTGCGTTTAATCCTTCTTCAAGAATAATACATTTGGTATCATCAATAGGGAGAGCCCAACCGTTAGATATACAAAGTGCTCGAAGAACGGCATCTGGAATTTCCACAGGGCTGGCGTCCGGATCTTTTTGAACAATAGCAATATCTTTTACTAATGTACCACTGGTTTGGGCAATATGAATTGTACCTCCACGCGAAGCTGGTGATGCGGATAGTTTATAAGTAACAGTAACCGTAGTCAAACCATCATCGCCTTTTTGTGGTTCGGAAATTGATTGATCAGTAATCCAATCTTTCCCTTTTGTTATGGAAATAGCGTAATTGACGTTGTATTTCACTTTAAAAGAGATAGTTCGTGCTGTTAGATCATATGTTAAAGTGTTACTTTCGGTGATAATTGCATCTGTTTGTTTTTGATTAATATCTACATTGACACTTTCAGTAACGAGTGGGCTTGAGATTGTAATTTTTGTACTACGATCTTTATATGTCTTGTTCTCGGCAGCAGTGAATGATAAAGTTACTTTGCCACCGAATTCATTACGTCTATCGAATGTCAGCCACTCTTTACCACCGTCACTATATGTTATCGTTGGGTCGGCCACATTGGTATTAAGTTGAATTCTCACAGTACTTTTTTCTTTAGTAATAGAAAGAGCTTCGTCAGAAAGTAAATCCATTATATATGCAGGTTGAGACTCTACTTGTAGTGGCACAACTGAAGAACCTGTGAAAAACTTGAAGGTTGCAGTACGCTTTTCATCTAATTTGTTAGGATCGATGGTAAAAGTAACTACATCACCATCTTTACCTGAAGTTATTGACGGATGTGCCCAATCACATATTCCTGACAACCGCCAGTTATCGGAGCTTGTTACAGTAACTGTAGCATCCCCTCCATTTTTATCCACTTGGAGTATATTGGTCGATAGTGAGATTGTTGAATTACCATTATTGATTGATTCATCATCATCAGAACAACCCCATAGTAGGAGGGATACCGATAACACTATCATTAAATTCTTAAATAATTTCATATCTATTCTTTTTAAGGTAAAATATACATTAATCAGTTAATAGCTTCACGTTCTGTACTATTCTTTTTATAATAGTAACTTGGATAAACTAATGTTTCATCGTACAAACCTTTACAAACGGATTGGCATCTATATACTTGTGAACCATATAATGATGGGTCAAGTGCGAAGAACATGTAGTATCCATAACCAGCTTCTTTTCTAGAACGCGCTGTAGATTCACTTGAGTTGCCACTGCCTCGTCTTAGTTCTATTGACATACCAGCACACTGTTTCAATGTCATACCGGTACCTGGCCCAGCAGCACCACCATAGTCAGCTACAGCATAATCGCAATACTGACCAGGTTCGATACCATCGATAACTTGGAGACTACTTGAATACATGTTGCCAAGGTTATAGAGCGAGACAATTTTTTCCGGCATGACAGCTTTACATTCATACATTAATCGTGAACCTGCATAAGCTGATGGGCTTGCAAGCCAGGGGTTTGAAAGGTCTGGTGAGTTCGAATATTCGTCATCGAAAGCGACGCCGTCCAGATTATAAGCACGGCAATAAGCTGCCAGTTCCCGGGCGAATTCCCTAGCTCCCATATCCGAAAGTTGAGCGACACCAGCTTCGTCATGATTACCAAGGATGCTGATAATAATTTTCATACCAGCTTTACGCAATGGTTGTAGATACTTATCATTATTGTCGAGCAAGAATTGAACATTTTCATTGTTCGCTAAATATACTCGTTGTTTCTCTGGATCCCAATTGATATTAGCAGCAAAAAGTACGATATGGTCGAAAAAATATTTACCACTTTCAGTCAGAAACTCAAGGGCATTGAGCGGGTTAGTATCATTAACTTCGAAATAAAGAACTGTTTGTACCGCATCTTCTCCTTTGTTAGTATTAGGTTTGTTGCGATAATCTTGAACGAGAAGCACCATATGCTTGGACGTTTCAGTAAATGTTACTCCTTCAGTAGAAGATGTTACTGTCAAAGGTACTATGTAGGTTTTATCCTCTTCCATTCCATCAAACGCAGTCAGTGTAACTTTCACGCTTGGGGTAACTTTATCATCTGGGGCAAATACAAAAGTACCATTATTTGCGATTTTCACATTAGCGGCAGGAAACACTTCGAAATCCGTTTCATGGATAGTGTTGTATATAGCTGCATATGATTCCTCGACAGCTATTTGAACATCTACTCCTTTTTGAGGTAGTTTAGAAAGACGGAATACCACATTAGTGCTATATTCATTATTTCGGAGCTCGATTACCGAACTGTTTTTATTCGTATTTTCGTCCAATAATAATCCGCTCAGTTGAGTCGATGCCAAATAAGAAGATTCATCTATCTTGTTTCCTATTTCAATGTCTTCCTCACAAGATGTGAAGGTTGCCATAGTGAACATTACCACTGGCAGGAAAGCATATTTGATATTGTTTATCATATTCATATTCAATTCTTAGTTAAATGATTTATTATTGAGGCAATGAAACAGATTCCCATTTAGGTTCTTTTTCGATTGTCAAATCATAGCCACTCACGCTGTAATCTTTAGCTACTGTACCCGAACCTTCGTCGAATTTCCAATATGCAATGAGCCCTTCCGATTCAGGTTCTATTGTGTAGAAGTGATTTGTTGCCTGAATTTCTTCTGCTGTTAATGCACGATTCCAGATTCGTACTTCGGAAACGACGCCATCAAAATAGCGGTCATCTTTATAGGAATAACCTACCCAGAAACAACGTGAGCCGTCTTCCTCATTGGTATGTTTAGCACCAAGACTAACAGAACTCTTTCCCGTTGAACCGGAAAGCTTTTCTACGCCATTGATATATACTTTGACATTACCTTTATTGAATGCGACAGCTACATGATACCACTTGCCACTTTCAAGTTGAAGGTCTGCGCTTGTACAATTGTTAACAGAAGTAGCTACTTGAAGTTGGTTATTCGGAATGGTTGCGTCACCGATACGGAGCAAATAATTGCTTTCGATACCCATCAACGTGTTCAGAGTATTAGGGAATGAATTGGCCTTGAACAGTATCTCCATCGTATTCTCCGTTAGATTATTGAATTTGGAGTCATTCTTGAAGTCCGGATAAGCACGATTACGACTGATATTACATACCACATTAATAAGTGATGCTCCGCGGAATACATAATAATATGTCTTAGCACTTTGCAAAACGCCGATTCCTTCCACTGATTTAATAGTGACTGGAAGCACATAAGTGGTTTTGATATCAAGTTCTCCTGTATTAATGAATTCAATAGGCAATTCTGGACTAACTATACTACCTGATTTGATGGTAGTCGAAGTTTCTGGCATTGAATAATGTTCTTCAGAAAGAAGTACTGCAGTTTCATCGTAATATGCCAGTTTATAAGTTGATAAAAGTTCGGGAGCAGGTGACATAGTCACTTTGATATCATGTTCTTCAGGCTTTGCTATGGCTACTGAAAGACCAGTTTCTACATTTGTATCACCAGCTTTGAACAGTATTTCCTTAGTAAAGTTCGATGCCGAAATGAAGAGTTTATTGTCATAATGCTGTTCATTTTCATCGTTGTTCTGGCAACCGGCAAGAATTATTGAGAAACCGGCAAGAGCTGTAAATATTAAATTGTTTAATTTCATAAGGCAGTTTTTTATTTAACGGTTGGACTCAATATACTTATAGCTTCTTTTAAGGTTGGGTATACATTGCTGGCATTAAAATAGTCTTTTTCCGCTGCATCAATTGAAATTCCAGCTTTGGTGTAGTCAGGCGTCTTTGCCACTGCCCATTGAGCAGCTCCAATGATGGCAGATGAGCCATCTCCGAGTTCACCATTGTAACTCCCCGAATTGGTAAGATAAGGCGTTGTTACTCCCATGATGAAGCGGTCGGTTGGTACGTTTTTTGCTGATGCCATGAGTATGAGATAAGACATCTCGTATTGGTTTTTTGCTCCATGCGCATTGACAATGATGTATTTACAATCAGAAAGCAGACTTTTACCAATAACGTTCTGCGGGTAACCTTTGAAAAGCAAGTCCTTATTAGTATTCGCAACTTTCCAGTTAGCTACCGCGTCAAAGAATGCTCCTTGACGTGCTGTTTCAGCGGCAATTTCATTCTCTTCAACAAGCGAATTGAGGTCGAAGCCTGTATAATTCACTACAATTCCATCTACATCTAAAGCGTTACTTGCGGCGATTTGTTTAGTGACCTCACTTTTGCAGTATTCAATAAAACGTGTTGCATCGTCGACAGTCTCTTCTCCTTCTTCTCCATTTTCTGTTTCATCAGATTCGGGATTAGGTACAGCGTTGGCTGCTTCTTCTTCAAGAATCTTTTTCCATGCACTTTCTATAGCATCGAAATCAACTAATCCCAATACTTTTGTACCCAATCGACGTACTTCCTTCATCTCAGATATATTTGCCTGATTTACTTCCATTGTATTGTTTAGACAAATATAGTCGAGACTGTCAGGCATATCAGTAAGATGTTGACTGCGTGAGGTTGTTACAGTACTTACATTATTAACTGAAACAATTACTACCTGATGGTCTGTTGCTTTAAAGTTGTTGAGAGATTCCAGGTATTGAGCATAAAGTTCCGGATTTTGTTCCTCCATAGAAGGAGTATGTATATTGATGCTTTCTGGATCTGTCCAGTCAGAACACGAGAACTGCATCATAGAACATGCCAGCATTACAGGCATGAGATATTTTATTTTTCTTCTCATATATGCTATAATTAAGGTAATTTTATTTGTATAATTTAATATACTAAGTACTTGGTATATATTTTTATTTTTTGTTACTCATTGGTTGATTTATTTACAGTCCCACCATACGTGAGTTGCCATCGTATCTCCTCTTTTAGTCTTGGACTCTTGTGTCAATGTCGCAACTGCTGCTTCTACGCTTTCTCTATTTTCACGATATTCATCAGTTGGATATGGCATGCGTCGTGCACCTTCCGCATCATTAACAATTCCTCCACTTGCATTTGCTACCATTGGCATTAATTTAGGATAGCCTGTACGACGGTACTCAGTCCATGATTCCATACCATTTGGAAAGTTTGCAATCCATTTTTGAGTAATAATCTGTTCTAAGCTTTTTTCAAAATCACCTCCAGACCATGCCACAGTTACATTTGTATTAATAGCTCCAGAGTAATCATAAGTTTGGGCACTTTGTCCTTTCAGTGGATCTTTATATGCTTCTACTTTTCCCGTACTTGCAAGATAATTTTCGACTCCACTGGTAATTCCGTTTTCTTCAAACGACAAACGGATTCCTTCCTCATAGAAGTCTTTAGCTGTTCCTCCCATGTTCCAGTTACGAAGAGCTCCTTCAGCACGCAAGAAAGCGACTTCTGATGCACGGAACACAACTATATTATCACTCGTAGTGACTTTCATACAAGAAGAGCCTTGTGACCAGGAGTTATATTGTCCTTGCAGAATACCCCGACGTAAACCTACATAACTTTCTTCTCCAGTATATGCATTTCCCGACACGGTGCCAAAAGTACTTTTATCATAATATGCTTCGCGACGAGGATCGTTGTATGCATTCATGTAGCAGGTTAAATCCGCTGAAATTCGTGCATCTGACCATAGTACCATAAAACGTTGCCATGGATTATGATCGGCAACTTTACGATAAGCGCCATCAGTTGCAGCAGTCATAACACCTGCTGCTACAGCTTCTTCAGCCAATTGCTGTGATGTTTTTCCATTCACGTTAAATCCTGCTACATAGCAAGTACGCATCGCCATTCTTAGCTTCAAAGAGTTGGCAAACTTATACCATGCTGATGTATTGCCATTATAAATTCTATCAGCACTTGAGCTGAAGCTTTGGTTGCCAAACTTTCCTAATACTGTAATAATATTATCCAAATCTTCTAGCATTTTGGCATAGACAGCTTGCTGAGAATCATAAGGGGATTTGATCGCATTAGCTGCACCTACTTTTGAATAAGGGATGGGACCATATGTATCTGTTACACGTAACATTACGACGATACGATATAACTCGGCCAACGATAAGAAAAGTTCATCATCGCTTTGATTTTTCAAATTGAAGTAATCAGGATAAAACTTTGAATAAAAATCATTGAATGGAATTTTTTTCCAATCGTCTGAAGGATTATAAGTTGCGTAACGACCAGACCAACCTGTACCCAAATTGGAGTCTGCTACATATCCCGAAAATGCTCCTGCCATCAAACAGTCTACATATTGAGAAAAGTTCTCTTGTTCTGGCATCATCAAATCTTGTAAATTAAGAGCTAATGATCTTACCAAATACCAATCTACTCCCATGTCATTTTGGTCTGGTTCATGAGGATTTTTATTGTAATCTTCAAAGTTTCCTGTACATGCAGTTGCACCGAAAAGAAACATACCAGTGACTATAAACTGTATTATTGTATTTTTCTTCATCTTTTCCGTTTTTAGAATTTAAGTTTCAAATTGAATCCTACGCTACGAAGGCTAGGCATCATAAAGTAATCAATTCCCTGGTAATAGTTACCTGTAGTGGCTACAGATTCAGGATCGAAAGGAGCCTTGCAATAAATCATCCACAAGTTACGACCTACCAGCGAAAGAGTGATATCCATAATATTTTTCAATTTCTTTCTTGGGATAGTGTAGCTGACAGAAGCTTCTTGCAGACGTAAATTGGTAGCACTATAAGTGTAATATTGAGGAATACCGCTGTCGGCACCAACCACTGTATACCACTTTTGCGCGTCAATCATATCGTTGCCGTTTATCACGACTCCACCATTATCACGAGCTGCTGCTGTAGCTTCGGATACACCATAGGAGTCAAGAACGGCTTGAGTCGCAGAGTAAACGACTCCTCCCAAACGGGCAGTAAGAAGGAAGCCAAGTCCCCAGTTACCATATTGAAAGTCATTGCGCCATGCCATATTAGCTTTTGGAAAAACAGATCCTAAATAAATATCATCAGCTTTGTCATTCACTGCTACATTTCCATCGGCATTTACATAAATCTTATTATTTGAATCTCGAAGCAAGTCAGACTGTGAGTAGAGATCACCTAAAGATCCACCTACTTTTAGAATGAACCGTGCCTTTGATAAACCACCTACATCCATACGGTCTTTTGTTATTTCTTCACCGGTTACAGGGTTTATGTAACCATCAATCAGGCTTAAAATCTTGTTTTTATTGGCACTGAATGTGTAGTTAGAACTCCATGAAAACTTGTTCCATGTATTCTTGTAACCAAGTGAAAGTTCTACACCACGGTTACGTACGTTACCAGTCTGCGCATAGAATGTACTATAGCCTCCTGTTGGAGAAAGCTTTGCATCCATGGTTTGATTGTAAGTCTTGGTATTATAGAATGAAACATCAAAATTGAAATGTTTAAGGAAACGTGCAGTAAGACCTACTTCCCAAGAATCTGTACGTTCCGGTTTCAAATCATACAATGGATATGCAGACTGAGAAGAGTATGCTCCTGTTGAAGTATTCCATGAAAAAGTTGGATAAGCAAGGAAGCGTCCAAATGGTAGACCTACGGATGCCCAAGAAGCACGTAGTTTTAAGTATGAAATACTTTCAGGTAATTTGAAAAGTTCAGACAAAACAACAGAGCCTCCTACTGACGGGTAGAAAAAAGAAGACTGTTTTGAGTTCGGTCCCGCTAATTGACTTGGCCAATCATTACGTCCGGTAAGAGTCAAGTAGTAAGTACTTCTATAACCAACTTCTGCAGATGCAAATATAGATTGTGTTTGTTCACGATAACCAGTTTCTTCACGTTTCCCAGTTTCTTTATCCAATTGAGCAACTGTGAAAAAGTTAGGAAGTCCATTCGCTGCAATTGGTCCACTAACGGCAAGAGCTTCAGAACGATTGTCTGAATAAGATGCTCCGATATTAGCTGTTAAACTCCAATCCTCGCCAAATGTTTTATTTATATTCAACAATAAGTCTGCATATGTTTGCTTGTCACGAGTGTTTGTTACACCATAAAAACCATTTTCACCTTCAGCAATAGTTGCGATGGTAGAGGCATAGTATTTTTGTGTATATGTGTTGTATGAATTATCTAGACGTACACGTCCAGCTACGTTCAACCAACTTAGAATATCGTAACTTAAAGCTGCACTCAACATATAACGATCTTTGTCATTTTCACGCAAGTTACGATAATTAATCCAGTAAGGATTTTGTAAACGGAACGATCCCCCTCCTTGAGGCCAATATTGCGTATACATATTACGCTCTAAATCATAACGTTCGTACATTTTGTAATCTTCCCAGTCATTTCCACGCGGAAACAGGTAAGCAGAAGACAATGGGTTTGCATAAATACCTTGATTCACCATATTACGGTCTTTCTGCATAATATATTGAGCACCAACATCCAGTTTCATCTTATCTTCTAGAAAAAGAGTGGTGTTCCGGAATGTAAAGTTATAGCGGTCGTATTTGTTATTTGGAATAATGCCACGCGAATTGACGGCTGCGGCAGAAAGATATGTCTGATTGTGTTCAGTACCAGTAGAAAGTGTTACAGATTCTGTTCCAATAAGCCCAGTCTGAAAATAATCACTTGCAGGATCGTATCCGCGGTAATTAGCTTCATTCAATCTTTTACCCCAACTAGCATCTGTTCCAGAAGTTCCATAGCGATTCTGAAACTGTGGCATGACGAATGGAGATAACATTTCTGTATTACTAGATACGGTCAAGGCTACACGACCCACTTTTCCTTTTTTGGTTGTAATCACAATAGCACCATTAGATGCATTGCTACCATACAATGCGGCAGCAGCAGCACCAGACAAAACTGACATTGATTCAATGTCATCTGGGTTTATATCAGCTATAGCTTCTGTAGAGCC
The DNA here is from genome assembly GCF_027257075.1 of Bacteroides sp. LFL-34. Lineage (NCBI taxonomy): Bacteria > Pseudomonadati > Bacteroidota > Bacteroidia > Bacteroidales > Bacteroidaceae > Bacteroides > Bacteroides sp. LFL-34. The sequence continues at coordinate 14,817 of NZ_JAPQKZ010000024.1, forward strand.
TTGCGATTGCATCTCTTCAGAACCACCAGAAGCGCTCAGGTTATACATTGGAATACCGTCGATAACATAAAGAGCATTAGACGATTGTTCGATACCCCTGGAGCCACGCATAACAACTTTACTTGCACCACCAATACCAGAAGAAGAAGAGTTGATATTTAAACCCGCAACCTTTCCGTTCAGTGAATTAATAAAGTTCGCATCTTTTACAGCTAAAGCTGATTCTGCATCGACCTGTGTGACATTATAACTCAAAGCTTTCTCTGAACGCTTAATACCCAAAGCTGTAACAACTACCTCGTCAATCACTTGGGTATCATCCATCATCGTAATATTAATGGCTGTCTGTCCTTTCAAAGGGATTTCTTGTGTCTTATATCCGATATAAGAATAAACAATAACTGGGTTATTGCTTTTTGTCACAATTTTGTAGTTACCATCCAAATCGGTAATAGCTCCGTCTGTTGTTCCTTTCACTAAAATGCTAACACCAATCAATGGTTCTCCTTTAGCATCTACAACTTGTCCGGTTATAGTACGTTCTTTCCCGCTTTGTTGTTGTAGTGAATCGGAATTTTCTTTTTCTGATAAATAAATTATATTCTCTTCTATTTTATAAGAGATATCTTTATTTTTCAAAAGTGTGTTTAAAACTTGCTCTAAAGAAGCATCTTTTACTTTTAAAGGTTCAACTGTGACAGTTGATAGCTTGTCATTGTAGAAAAATTGGTACTTTGATTGTGATTGAATTTGTTTAATTACAGTTCCTAAAGTTGTACGGGGAGTTGATAAGGTCAACTGTGCCGCAGCCCATTGTACAGGAACTGCTATCAACAAAAGAATCAATAAAGCTCGAAATAACTTCGACTTTCGAAGCGAATGTTTGCTTTCCATACATTTAATTTAATGGTTATACATTTTATTAAACTCAAAAAGAAGAGTGTCGACTTTCCCTTCCTTTGTTAATAAAACAATGCTAATATAATAAACACTTAGTCCATTTTCTCTTTTTTTTCGAAAAAAGTAAGAAATATCTGATATCTCCTTGAATAACCTATATTTAGAATTTACCAAGTACTTAGAGAACTTGGATGAAAATAATGTGATTAAAATCTTTAAGTGATAATATATATGAAAAGAATAGTAAAAAACAGTTTGTTTACAACAATATTGATGGTGTGGGGGATGATGTATTCCTCATGCGAAGGCTGGACAGACCCAGAAAGCATTAACATCCATTACCCTACATTTGAAGAGCAAAACCCGCAACTGTATGCTGACTATATCAGAGATCTGAAACGCTACAAGGATGGAGAACATAAGTTAGTCTTTGTCTCTTTTGACAATCCGGAAACTAATCCAATCAATCAAACCGAACGTCTCACCGCTATACTGGACAGTGTGGATTTTATCTGTTTGAATAATCCAGAAAAGCTCTCGTCTGAAACACAAGCCGAAATGGTAAAAATACGCGAGAAGAATATCCGCACGCTTTCCTGCATTAATTATGAGAGTTTAGAACAAGAATGGAACAATAAGGCAAAAGATAATTCCGAATTGACGGAAGAAGATGCACAAAGGTATCTGAATGAACGTACGGATGCTATGCTGGTTCTATGTGACAATTATGGATATGATGGTATCCTAATTGACTATACAGGACTTTCAATGGTGGGTATGCAAGAAGATGTGTTACAACAATACAAGGCACGTCAGCAAAACTTCTTCAGCAGAGTGTTGGATTGGCGGATTAAGCATACCGACAAAACATTGGTTTTTTACGGTTATGTGCAGTATTTGGCTCCAGAAAACATGGATATGCTGGATAAATACAATCATCTGATACTGAAAACCGCTTCTTCCAAAAACATGGAGGATCTGACATTAAATGTTTTTATGGCTATTCAAGCAGGCATAGACGTAGCAGGAACGAATGCGGATCTTGTTCCAAAAGATCGTTTTATTGCCTGTACACAGTTTCCTCAACAGGAAGATAAGGATATGATAATTGGTTATTGGGATACACGGGATGCAAATGGAAATAAAGTATTGGCTGCACAAGGTACAGCTCAATGGATTGTACAGGCATCACCAGATTATACCTGCACTGGTATTTTTATCATCAATATCCAAAAGGATTATTACAATAATACTTATGGAACAGTACGTGAAACTATTCATATAATGAATCCTAATAAATAGAAATACAATATGAAATTGCATATTTATCAATTAGCATTTATAGCATTTACTGCATTTACGGTAAGCAGCTGCAAGGATACGGATATTAATGATGAACATCATTATGACAATAAGCTTTATATAAGTTCGGTACCCGTAACAGAAGATTTACTGATTAAAGAAGATGTATTGTTTGACAGTCGTAAAATTACTTATCGGCTTGCTGCTCCTGTCGACAACGAAATCCAAGTCAGCTTTGATGCCAAACCATCTTTAGCGGCTACCTACAATCTAAGTTATGGAGATAATGCTACAGCACTTCCCGAAGCGTTTTATGATATTCCTGTGAAGAATGTTACGATTCAACCCGGAGGAATTTCTGGAGATGATATCATAGTGAATTTCGTTAATTTGAATCAATTGGACGACTCAAGACGTTATGTGTTGCCTGTTACAATCACAAATGTATCTGGAATTGGACTTCTTGAGAGTGCCCGTACTACTTATTTTATCATCAAAGGCGCTGCTCTTATTAATGTTGTAGCTAATATTAAAGAAAACTATTTTCCGATAAAATGGAATAGTGATGTAAGCAAGATGATTACTATTACAGTGGAAGCATTGGTACGAAGTGATGACTGGGTGACCAAACGTGATAATGCACTAAGTTCTGTTTTTGGAATTGAAGGTAATTTCCTTATACGTATCGGTGATGGCGACCGTCCACGTGATCAACTTCAGGCATTTGTGCCAGGTGGAAGTTTTCCTCCAGCAAATCACGCACCAGGTATTGGACTTCCGGTAGACGAATGGGTACACATAGCTGTTGTGTATAACACTGTCAATAAAAACCGAATCTATTACAAGAATGGTGTGGCGGTGTATAAAGACCAGTCAGCAAATAGTACGGTTGATTTAACTAAGAATTGCTATATAGGCCGTTCTTTTGATGGTACCCGCTGGCTTCCGGGAGAAATTTCAGAGGTTCGTATTTGGAGCGTAGAAAGAACTGCAGAGCAAATTGCAGATAATCCTTATAAAGTAAATCCTGCCAGTGAAGGACTTGTAGCCTACTGGAAATTTAATGAGGGGTCTGGAAAGGTTGTTATAGATCGTACAGGTAATGGAAATGATATCACTGCGAGTAAAGATCCGATATGGGTTCCTGTAGAACTTCCTCAAATATATTAATCCTTTTAATTAAAAAGAATATTATTATGAAACAAAAATATCTGATAACAGGGTTGATGGTTGCCATATTTGCAGGCGGCATAACTTGCCTTACCTCTTGTGATGATGATCTTGTCATAAATAAAGCAATAGATGAGTCAGCATATACTGGCATTTATGAAAACAATGGATACTTGCGTGACGGAAAGTCCAATTTGTCCTCTAACCTAGTGGAGCTATACAAAGATACTTATACTACTTCTGTAAAAATGAGTCTTAGTAAAATGGCGAGTACCAGTACTTTTGCTCAAGTAATTATTGATGCAGACTATTTGGATACTTATAACAAAGAGCATGAAACCGATTTTGAATTGTATCCTGCGCACTTGGTTTCTTTTAAGAATGACGGGAAGCTTATTGTAGATGCACAAACAAAATCTGCTCAGACTGACATCACCATTCAGACGGACGGCACTTTGAAAGAAGATAAAACCTATGCTTTACCTATAGCTCTTACCCACGTAAGTAGCGACATTACCATAAAAGATGAGAAAGCTGGTCATTGTATCTATTTGATAAAAGATATGAGAAAGTTAGGAAACACTTACAAAGGGGAAGATGTAGTAAAGTCATTTGTCTTCTTTGATGGTACAAATCCACTGAATGCTCTTTCTTTTCAACTGGAAAACGGAAAATTGCTGTGGGATGTAGTATCTCCATTTGCTGCCAATATCAACTGGGACGCACAAGCCCAACGCCCTTATTTAAAATGTAATGCTTACATACAATATTTGCTAGATAATAATGAGAAATTTTTGCAACCACTTCGTAAACGTGGAACTAAAATAGTATTAGGAATACTTAGTAACGGGGATATAACAGGAGTGGCGCAACTTTCTAAACAAGGTGCCAAAGACTTTGCACGAGAACTAGCTCAGTATTGCAAAGCATATAATCTGGACGGGGTATGTTTTGATGACGAATATGAAGGTGCTTATGATCCGAATAATCCAGCATTAACAGAGCCTAGTGAGGAGGCTGCGGCACGTTTATGCTACGAAACTAAACAAGCAATGCCTGATAAAATCGTAGCAGTATATGCATTAAGAAGAATGTATAGTTCGAAGGCAACCGTTGTTGATGGAGTAACTATTAAAAACTGGATAGATATTGTAGTTGGTGATTATGGTAGAGATCCTTCTCAAGTTCCGTATGGGGACCTGACATCCAAAGAATGTTCCGGTCAATCCATGGAGTTTGTTAGAGGTACAGGTGGCGATTTACAGGGACAAAGACTGATAAACCAAGGTTCTGGATGGTTTATGGGCTTTTCACCGAAGCCGGAAAATTATGGCAATGTATTCCGGCGTCTGTCTGATGTGAGAACTCTGTATGGTTCTCCGTTACAAGCACCTACCGTGTTCTACAAAGACAATGATGCCACACCTTACCAATATCCCGATGATTTGCAATAAATTAAAAAACAATTGTAGAAATGAGAACACTTTATAGATTTTTCTTATTATTGGCAGTCGGTTTGCTGACAGCCCTTTCTGGATGCGGCGAAGATGAAACTCCAAGTCTGGCTACCTATCCGGATAACAATTTTTCTCTTGTGGCGGAAGACGGAGAAGGCTCGGAAATAACAGTGAATGCCACCTATAATAATGAGGGTATATTAGAATTCGATAAACCCGTAATATTCACCTTTCGTTTTAACGCTTCACCCGAGGACGCAATAGTTACTTTTGAGCCAATCGGAGAAGATGTTGAGTTAAGTGATACCAAATTGATAATTCCGGCAGGCTATACGGATGCCAGTGTTACTTTGGGTATAAAAAATATGGATGTTTTTCAATCTAATTACGATGAAGCTACCTATAATTTAGGAGTGAGAGCTACTGTGCAAGGATATAAAATGCCATCTATTACCTTGGAGGCAAAAGCTTTGATAAAGAAAGAGGCGTATGTAGCTACAGGTTTCTTGGAAGGAAAAGTCGGTAATAAAACTACATTCGAACATACTTATTTCAACGGAGAATTTAAGGACACGGAGCGGAATCTATATACATTCAGTGTACAATTGGATCGTCCTGCTCGGAAAGATGTAAAGGTGAAACTTACAACGGAAGGAGTGGATGACGAATACCTGAAAGACATTAGTATTACTCCTGCAGAAATTATAATTCCTGCTGGTGAAAAGACATCAGGAGATATTACTTGGGAGATTACTAATGACTTTTTGTTGCGTACATCGGACGACTCGTCAAACACATTAAATATCACAGCTGTTTTTGAATGTGAAGATCCGGTCTTCGTGCAGGATGAGAAAAGAAGTTCTTTCACCTTGAATATAAATAAATATATAAGAGGATTTGAACACATATCTTACAAACGGCCTTCCGGTTGGATAGAATGGGCCAAACAGGGTTGGTCTGTAGATGTGGAAGATAGTAGTGATTTTTATCAAAACGATGGTGGCGGTTCGCTTATTGATGGTGAAACCAAAGGTAACTATGAAGGTATATGTTCTGATGGAGATATTTCATTTACACTCGATATGGGAGAGGAAAAAACAATCACTGGAGTAGGTCTTGATTATATATATTATTATGCTCCTCAAAATGTACAATTATCAGTTTCTTCTGATGGAAACACATGGAATTATCTAGGAAAAGTAGCTACTGCTGATGAGAATGCCGATTACTATCAATTCATTGAATCTATAACTGCACGGTATGTGAAATTTGATCTTTTGGCTTCTTGGGGATGTGAGCTTTATGAAATATACGTCTTTAAGTAGTATTGAGTCTAAAAAGAATATAGGTTAAAGTTTGTATTCGAGAGGCTGTCTCAAGATTGTTTTTGAGTCAGCCTCTTTTTAATTGCTTTTTCAAAGAACGGGCAGGCGCTAACTTTTCTAAGTCTAACGTTTGCTCATGTTCCTAAATATTTGAATTAAATGCTACATAGTGAAATAAAATATCTATCATAGTATCATTTATTTCAATAATCTTTTAATTATCAAAGGAATAAGTATGATAGATAGCTTTTAGAAAATGCATCTATCATACTTTTACCAGTAAAAACAGGTTATCTATCATTGTGCAAAATAGCCATATAAGGGTCATAATAGGTGTAAGATAGCTTGTTTTTGTCACAAGGGAGCCATATAAATCTGATTATCGTGGCTTAATAATGTAAATGTAATGGCGATAAGTTTATAGCCCACGTATGTGTGCTGTACAGTCCGCATGTGTGGGCTGCACGGTTTACATACGTGGGCTGTACAGCCTGCACATGTGAACTATAGAAAGACAGCCGCTTCCAATAGATTATTAAGTTGTCAATACAGGTTATCATCCTATAAAGTGTGCATTCTTATGCCTTTAAATGGATACTCTCACCTAATGCTACACTAAATAGATATAGTATGGGTGTGATAGATACCCGTTTTTTGCAATAAAAGTATGATAGATGCATTTTCTAAAAGTTATCTATCATACTTATTCCTTTGATAATTAGAAGATTATTAAAATGAATGATACTATGATAGATGTTTTTCTCACTATGTATTCAAACCTGTATCATTTTACTCATTTCCGTACGGTGCTGAATCAATTGATATTTTAGCAAATAAGTATTGAAACGCAGATTAACGCAGATTTTCGCAGATTATTAGAAGGCTGCGCCATGTTTGAGAACTTTTTTATTCTTTGCGAAAATCTGCGTTAATCTGCGTTTCAATAAATGTTCATTTGGCTCATTTCGGTGCAATACAGAAAGACTCAAACCAAGATTAGGGCTAAATTATCCCGCAAGGATTATTGTTGCTTAGAGAAAGAATAGGGCATATCTTCTTCTTTAGTTCCTCTATTCTGATTAGGTTGATTACTCATTTCAACATTGATCGTACCTCCCTTGAGCAAATTTTCGTGTCGGAGATAATTTTTAGTGTAATCAGCACCATTGACATTCATCGAATTGACATAAAATTTTTTCTTACTATTATTCGGAGCATCAATAACCAAACTATTGCCATTTTCAAAATGGAGTGTAGCTTTCTTGAATAACGGAGCACCTATAATATATTCATCCGTTCCCGGACAAACAGGATAGAAACCTAATGCCGAGAATACATACCAGGCAGAAGTTTGTCCGTTGTCCTCGTCGCCACAATAGCCGTCCGGAGTAGGAGAGTACATACGATCCATTACTTGACGCAACCAGTATTGGGCTTTCCAAGGTTGTCCTGCATAGTCATATAAATAAATCATGTGCTGAATCGGTTGATTGCCATGTGCATAGTTACCCATATTCATCACAGTCATTTCACGGATTTCATGAATCACTTGGCCGTAGTAGCTATCATCAAAAATAGGAGGTACGGCAAAAACAGAATCCATCATGGTGATAAACATCTCTTTTCCACCCATCAAGTCAATCAATCCTTGAGGATCGTGGAATACCGACCAAGTATAGTGCCAGCTATTTCCTTCCGTAAAAGCATCTCCCCATTTCAGCGGAGAGAAAGGAGATTGGAATGTACCATCTTCGTTGCGTCCACGCATTAACTTAGATTCCTTATCGAAAAGATTCTTGTAGTTCATGGCACGTTTTGCGAAAAGATTAATCTCTTTTTTCGGACGTTTAAGTTCCTTTGCCAGTTGGTAGATACACCAGTCATTGTATGCATATTCCAACGTGCGTGCGGCGTTCTCATTGATTTTTACATCATAAGGCACGTAGCCCAGTTTATTGTAATATTTATATCCCAGACGTCCTGTTGATGATACTTGTGGATGTACATTCTCCGTTCCGTGAATCAGCCCTTCATACAATGTTTTTATATCGTCCACTTTCACTCCTTTCATGTAAGCATCCACTAAGACAGAAGCAGAGTTGTTACCAACCATACAGCCTCTGTGCCCCGGACTTGCCCATTCCGGGAAGAAACCGCTCTCTTTATATGTATTGATCAGACCTTCCTGCATTTCCTTGTTGACTGACGGGTACATTAGGTTCAATAACGGGAATAGGCAACGGAAAGTATCCCAAAAGCCTGTGTCGGTATACATATACCCCGGTAATACTTGCCCATTATAAGGACTGTAATGAACAGGTTGTCCGGCAGCATCCAGTTCGTAGAATTTGCGTGGGAAGAGCAATGAACGATATAAACAAGAATAGAATGTGCGATATTGGTCGAGATTGCCTCCTTCTACTTCTATTTTGCCTAATACTTGGTTCCACGCTTCTTTTCCTTTTTGGGCTAGCTGTTCGATATTATCTTTGCCCAACTCTTTCATATTCAAAGCTGCCTGTTCAAAACTGATGAAAGAAGAAGCAATTCTTGCATGTACTTGTTCGCCCTTATGTGTTTGGAAACCAATAATGGCTTCGGCATGATCTGTTGTCTGTTCGGTAACATTTTCCTGCAGATTGCCATTGACTACCGTAGCTTTATATGTGAAAGGCTTGTCGAATTCAATAATAAAGTAATTTTTAAAGTTTTCGGGAACTCCACCGCTGTTGCGAGTCGTGTAACCGATAATCTTGTTTTCTTCCGGAATAACCTTAATATACGATCCCTTATCAAAGGCGTCCACTACAACATACGAATGATCGTTTTCCGGAAAAGTGAAACGGAAAAGAACTGCACGCTCGGTTGGAGCCATTTCTGTCACTACATCATGCTCTGCAAGATATACTTTATAATAATAAGGAGTGGCAGTTTCTCCTTTGTGGGCAAACCAACTGGCACGCTTCTCTTCATTGAATTCCGGTTTGCCTACTACAGGCATAATAGAGAATTGTCCGTAATCATTAATCCACGGACTGGGTTGATGTGTTTGTTTAAATCCACGAATCTTATTAGCCGTATAAGTGTATTGCCATCCGTCTCCCATCTTTCCTGTTTGTGGAGTCCAGAAATTCATCCCCCACGGACGGGCAATGGCCGGATAAGTATTACCTGTTGATAACTCGAAACTAGATTGAGAACCCATAAGCGGATTGACATACTGCGTCCAGTCTTTGGCTTTTGCAAAGACGATACAACTTAATGCGCATACTAATAGGAGATACTTTTTCATGGTCTTATTTATTATTTATGGCTCAATCGAATCAGAAATCGATTGAGCCAATTTATTTTTCAAGGTTTTGTTTTTTTTATTCAATTTGAACAGCTAGTACCAACTCATTCCTCTTCTTTGGAGGAGAGAGCTGGAGAGAGGACTCCCCATTTCGTAGGATGATCGGTCATCTTGATTTCCATCGTTCCTCCATTCGCAATATCCTGATGGTTAAAGAATGGAATGTTTAGAGCTTTACCGTTCAGCAATACACTTTCAATGTATTTATTCTTTTTCCCATTATTCTTTACTACAATACTGAAAGTCTTTCCTTCAGGCAGATTGATAACTGCTTTGTCGAAGGCAGGACGTCCGATGGAATATACCGGCTTGCCGGGACATACCTGATAGAATCCCATAGAGTTGAGTATATACCAGGCAGACATCTGACCGCAGTCCTCATTACCCGAAAGACCGTCTATACTGTTGGTATACTGACTTCGGTAAACGCTATCCACCAACTCTTGAGTTCTCCAAGGATGGTTAACGTAGTTATATAGATGGATCACATGGTGACTTGGTTCGTTTCCATGTGCATATTGCCCGATAAGTCCGCTGATATCTGATGAGGTTGTCTCACCTTCAAGTGATGAATCGGCCGAGAATAAGGAATCGAGTTTCTGGACAAAAGCATCTTCTCCACCCATCAGATTGACTAATCCTTCTACATCATGCGGCACAAACCAAGTCCATTGCCAAGCTGTTCCTTCACAATAATCATCGCTGCGGTGAGTAGATGCACGCGGATTGAATGGAGTACGCCATTCACCTTTTGAGTCCAGTCCACGCATGAAGCGGATTGATTTGTCGAAATAAAATTCGTACGCCTTGGCAAAGCGTTCATACTTTGCTTTGGATTCAAAATCACTCATTGCTTCTGCAAAGATAGAGATACACCAGTCATCATACGCATATTCCAGAGCTTTGGCCACTGATTCGTTTTCGCGGTCACAAGGGATATATCCGATGGCATTCTTATAATATTTTGCTTTAGGCATGAGATGAGGCAATACCAAATCCGGACATTTGATGCCGGTAGTGTCATATTCGGCGGCACGCAGGCAGGCTTTATAAGCCTCTTTGGCATCAAAATTGCGATACCCTTTCATGTAGGCATCCACGATGACCGGAACAGCATGATAACCAATCATAGTGCCGGTGTAATTGGAAGCCAAGTCCCACATGGGGTATATCCCACCTTCCTGATGCTTCTTAATTAACGAATTGATAAAGTGATTATTCAGATCAGGATCAATGATAGTCATTAGCGGATGTAGCGCACGGAAAGTATCCCATAAAGAAAATACAGTGTATATCGGATTAAGGGTGTCTCCTTGATGCACTTCAAGATCCATTCCTAAATAACGTCCGTCTGCATCAGTGAACAGATTTGGACTGATTCCCGTATGATAGAGGGCCGTGTAGAAGATGGCTTTATCTTCTTTATCGGAAGTTGTAATATCAATTTTGGAAAGATATTCATTCCATGCCGTACGTGCGTCTTTACGTACTTTCTCGAAATCCCATCCGGGAATTTCTGATTCAACGTTCTTCCGTGCACCGGCAATATCGACAGCGGACACACCTACTTTAACAAGAACCTGCTCGTCTTTACTGGTGTTGAAATGCAATAATGCTTTGCAGACAGGAAGCCGTTTGCCATTGTCCATGGTGATAGAATCCGTAACGAGCGTATAAGAGAATGGCTTGGAAAATTTAGCGTAGAAGTTGATATATTGGTCGAAAGCCCAATAAGTTGTTTTCTTGTGTCCACAGATTTCCGTATCGCTTATTACTTCTATTTCCATCTCGGAGTTAGTCTGTCGTTGCAGGCTGTAATCCAGGTCGATGATAAATCCGGATTCGGCGTTTTCGGGAAAAGTATAGCGATGGATTGCTCCTCGTTTGGTGGATGAAATTTCAGCTTTCACCTGGTAAGTATCAAGAAAGACAGAATAATATCCTGGTTCTGCGATTTCATTCTTATGTGAGAAAGAGGAAGCGTATGCTAGGCGTTGGCTTTGGGGATCGGTTGTACGATATTGTTGCTTACCCACAGTTGGCATGAGCAAGACATCTCCATAGTCGCAACAACCTGTACCGCTGACGTGTGTGTGTGAGAAGCCATTGATGGTAGAGTCGGCATAATAATAACCGGAACAGGCATCCCAACCATCGATCCGGGTGTCCGGACTGGGCTGAATCATCCCGTGGGGAACTACCGCTCCGGGGAAGGTATGACCATGTCCACCGGTACCGATGAAAGGGTTGACGTAAGCACTATAGTCTTTTACATTAGTGGGGGCTGTACAGGAGCTAAGTGTGAATAAACCTCCTAAACATCCTACTATTAGGAATGTTTTTAATTTCATGGTATTAATAGCTTTTAAGTTTTATCCGGTTCATCTTTTACTTCTTATTTGGGAGAAATGAAGATATTGTTTCCGACAATTTTATAATCAATAGGTATAGAGTTTTGCAATGATTTCAACACTGACTCGATATTCGATTTCCTTTTCAGTACACCGGAGTAAGTTTTACCCGTCTGAATGTCAGGAGATAGAATGATTTTCACATCATAGAAACGCTCCAGCGCTTTGGTGATGGTGAAGATATCTGCTTTTTGGAATGGAATCAGATTATCGTGCCAAACAGCATCCAACTTGGCATCCACTTGTTTCACGGTCAATCGTCCATTATTTTTGTTCAGTTCCGCACGTTGCCCCGGAGTGAGGATAATCTGCCCCTCTTCCTTATTGCCTTTTACTTCAATCTCACCTTCAATAAGTGTCGCCTCCGCTATCCGGCAACGCTTATCGGATTTTAAATTGAACGTAGTTCCCAGTACGCGTACGCGTATTGCATCACTTTGAACGGTGAATGGCTTATGGCGGTTTTTGGTGACCTCAAAATAAGCTTCTCCTTCCAGGTAGACATTGCGCTCTTTTTCGGAGAACTCACGTGGATATTTCAAGGTTGCTGCATTGTTCAGCCAAACCTTGCTACCATCCGGCAAGACTACCTCCTTAACAATGCCTTCGCTGGCTACTGCAACCATCATTTGTTGATTGTTTCCGTTTTGATAGAACCAATATCCGACTCCACCACCCATGACCAACATCACAGCAATCACTGCGGCATATTTCATCCAGCGATGCATGCTTAGTATTTTGCTCTGTTTACCTTTCTCTTCGTCCAGCTTTTTATAGAGTTGTTTTTCCGCACGAAGTATCCGTTGTTCATCAGTGTATTGGTCGAATTTACCCAAATGATAAATTTCTTCCATACGAAAGAGCTGGCGGGCATTTTCTTCCGATTCCTTCATCCAGGCATTGACCTCGATAAGCTCTCCTTCAGAACACTGTCCTGTCAGATATCTGTTTATTATTTCTTCACTCAGATTTCTCATTTTCTTTTCCTTCATATTAGTAATACAATTCAAAACGCAAAAACACTTATTATAATCGCCATAAAAATAAGAAAAGAATCGCCCAAAGAGGATCGAGTCGGCCACGCAAGTATTTTAAAGCCTTATACATATGGGCTTCCACCGTGCGGAGTGAAACTCCGAGAATATCGGCTATTTCCTTGTTTTTCATATCATGCAGATAGCTAAGTTTGAAAACCTCTTTGCATTTGTCAGGGAGCTCATTAATTGCATCATGAATTTCCTTGCGGAGTTCCTTGTCTTCGATCCTCCGAATCACTTCGTTGTTGTCCGGTTGATAGAATTCTGCGCGTCTTTGGTTGATTTCTTCCATGGCAACACAATAACCGTCTTCCACACTGCGGTGTTTCAAGACGTTAAGGGCACGGGTGTAAACGGCACGATAGAGAAAGGCCTGGATTTGGTCGCCTATCTCTATGTGGTCTTTCCGCTTCCATAATTCTACAAATACGTCCTGCACTACATCCTCTGCTTCTTCTTCTCCCACCAGACGGGTAGCATAGAAAATTAGGCTGGGATAGTACCGGCGAAATAGTGCTTTATAGGTTATATCGAAGTTTTCGTTCATTCTCTCAATTGGTTGTTCAGGTTTGGCTTATGGGTTATTTTCTTCGAATATGACTCCAATTGCTTTAGGGGTGTTACTCATTTCGAATTCGACAGTTGCTCCACTCATGATTTGCTCGTGAGTAAGATACGTTTTGTCATACGGTCTTCCATCTATTTTGATGGATTGGATATAGATATTTTCTTTGTTCACTTTGGGGGCCAGTACGGTGAAAGTTTTTCCATTCGCCAGATGTAATTGCATTTCCGGGAATAGGGGAGTACCTATCTCGTATTTTCCACTGACGGGATTGACGGGGTAGAATCCCATCGCACTGAATACATACCATGCTGACATCTGCCCGCAATCTTCGTTGCCACAAAGACCGGCTGGTTCGTTCTTGTAGAGCTCGTTCATCACTTTGGCTACATATTCTTGTGTGCGATTTTCGTGTCCTATAGCATTGAACAGATAAATAACGTGATGGCTCGGTTCATTGCCATGCGCATATTGTCCTATCATGCCCGTGCTGAAGATAGGTAGTTCGTCATCTGCTGCCGGATGATAGGTGAACATACTGTCCAGTTTTTCGGCAAATCGGTTTTTACCTCCTACAAGGTCGATCAGTCCATTAATGTCATGCTGTACAGACCAAAAGTATTGCCATCCGTTGCTTTCGCAGATGTGTGGTGTATAGTCATCGGCTTTGAAGTCCTTGATAAAGATGCCTTTGTCGTCACGTGGCTGCATGAAAGAAGTGGCGGGGTTATATACATTCTTGTAGTTTTGAGAACGTTTGTAAAATTCGTCCGCAATGTCTTGTTTGCCCATCTTCTCCGCCATTTCGGCAATGCAATAGTCATCGAAAGCGTATTCCAGTGTTTTGGATAACGACCAGTTTTCTGCGTTGTAGTGGTCTGTTACGTTGTAAGGTATGTATCCTAATTCTTTGTAGAGTCCGATGCCGCGGTAATTATCCAGATTAGCCGTTGCTATGCAAGCATCCAAGGCTTTCTTTGCGTCGAAGTCGCCGATTCCTTTCAGATAGGCGTCTACAATAACAGGAACAGCATGATAACCGATCATCATGTCTGTTTCACTTCCGTAGAAGTTCCACACTGGCAGACGGCCATTCTGTTCGTAGAAGGCGATGAAGGATTTCACCATGTCGTTGACACGCTCGGGTTCGGTATAAGTAAAGAGCGGGTGGGCGGCACGGTATGTATCCCATAGGGAGAAGGTGCTATAATTAACCCAGCCGTCGGCTTGGTGTACTTTCTTATCGGGACCGTAGTAAGCTCCGTCTACATCACTGTAAATAGTTGGAGCAATCATTGAGTGATAGAGAGCGGTGTAGAAGTTCACTTTATCGTTCTCATTATCACCTTTTATTTCAATCTTTCCGAGCTGGCGGTTCCAGTTTGCTTTTGTTTCCGCCAAGTATTTGTCGAAGTCATTTTCGGGGACTTCAGTTTGCAGGTTTTTGGCTGCTCCTTCCATGCTGACACCGGAAATGGCGGTGTTTACTAATATCTGTTCATCCTTTTGGGTATTGAAATCAAAGCGGGCGATAACAGCTGTGCCGATACGTTTATTGTCTTTGATGATGGCAGTTGTGTCCAGTTCCATTTTCTCAAAAGGCTTGGAGAATCGGGTGCGGAAATAGATGTGTTGATCGCGTGCCCAGCCGTCGGAGAAACGGTAACCTTGAATGGTGACGGAGTCTACGACTTCGATATGAGAATCGTTGGTAAAATCCCAGTTCATGGCTTTCTTCAGATTTAAGAAGATAGCAGATTGGGCTTCCGGAAACGTATAACGTTGGATACCACAACGCTCGGTGGCAGTCAGTTCGACGTTGATGTTATAATCAGTCAGGCGTACTTGATAATAACCGGCATGAGCACTTTCATCCTTGTGGGAGAATTTAGAGTGGATGCCAAGCGGTGCTTCCGCTTCTTTGTAGGGAAGAGTGACAGGCATGAAAGAGATGTCATACAAATCTCCCGCTCCAGTGCCGGAAAGATGTGTGTGGCTGAAACCGGCAATTGTACTGTCCGGATAGAAATAACCGGAGATACGGTCCCATCCGGGGAGTCCGTTATTCGGGCTAAGTTGCACCATGCCGAAAGGAGCTTGGGCACCAGGATAAGTGTTTCCAGTGAAGTCTGTTCCGATAAATGGATTTACATAAGATGTGTAATCTATTTCGTGTTTTTCTTGCGTAGGGGTACAAGAAATGAGCATGCAGGTTAACAGCAGGCATAGATAAGCAGGTGTTCTCATCATTCTTTAGGTATTAGTGATTACTTATTTTATTTATTTGAAGGATAAGAAAAATAATTAATCTGGTCACAAAGGTAGAAAAAAACTATGACAAGCCTAAATTATAGGCTTAATATTTTTTAAGAGAGACAAATAGACTTCTACATCCGGTCGATATTCCTCGGTGCCGGACAGTGCTTATCGGTGCCTCGATTAGTGTAATATTTAGGCGCGGATTTCGTAGATTACACGGTTTTAAGAATAAAAAATCCGTGTAATTCGCGTAATCTGCGCCTAATTTTAAATCTTTATGTAAAACGAGCCTATTATCTTTTTATTAGACTCCTTTTCATTTACTTTTAGATTCCTGCTAGCTCCAGTACTTTTTCAACAGCTGCCGGTAGTCCGTCAGTGTTTTTACCTCCTGCGGTTGCAAAGTGAGGCTGACCACCGCCACCGCCTTGAATTAGTTTGGCAGCTTCTTTCACTAAATTGCCAGCTTTCAGACCACTCGCAACCAGATTGTCGCTAAGCATGACTGTCAGCATCGGTTTTCCGTTATCTATATTTCCGGCAACGAAGAACAAGTTTTCTGTAATCTCACCACGAAGTTGGAAAGCGATATTCTTCACTACTTCTGCCGGTAGCGGAGCACAGAACTTAACCACTTTGATGCCGTGAATTTCTTGTATATTCTTCAACAGTCTTTCCTTCAGCGCTGCTTCTTTTTCTTTCATGAAGTCTTCCACCTGCTTCTTCAATCCTGCATTTTCATCCAGATATTTGCGGATTGCAATACCCAAGTCAGGAGCATTGTTGAAGAGAGCCTTCAAGTCGCTAAGTGTATCTTGTATTGTATCCAGCATTTCTTCCACGCGTGCTCCGGTATAAGCTTCAATACGGCGAACGCCGGCAGCAACAGAACTTTCGGAGATGATTTTTACCATACCGATATTTCCGGTTGCAGCTACGTGTGTACCACCGCAGAACTCGATAGAAGTGCCGAACTGGATCACACGAACTCTGTCGCCATACTTTTCACCAAAGAGAGCGATAGCTCCCAACTCTTTAGCTTCCTCGATAGGAATATTGCGATATTCTTTCAATGGGATATTAGCGCGGATTCTTGCATTGACGATATGTTCAACTTTACGGATTTCTTCATCGGTCACTTTCTGGAAGTGAGAGAAGTCGAAACGTAATGAATCCGGTGTAACCAATGAACCTTTCTGTTCGATGTGTTCACCCAATACTTCACGTAAAGCAGCATCCAGCAAGTGGGTCGCCGAGTGATTGGCTGCACAGGCAGCACGTTTGTCGGTATCTACACAAGCCATCATCGGAGCTTCCGGATGTTCGGGTAGCTTTTTGGTAATATGTATCGGAAGATTATTCTCTTTCTTTGTGTCGACCACTTCAATCGTCTCGAACTCGCTCACCAATACACCTGTATCACCTACCTGACCACCACTTTCTGCATAGAACGGAGTATAGTCGAGTACAATCTGATACAATGTCTGGTTCTTTTGTTTGATCTGACGGTAACGAAGGATAGAAGCCTCGTATTCAGTGTAATCGTAACCAACGAATTCAGTAGTTCCTTCTTTCAGTACAATCCAGTCACCAGTTTCGATGGCGGCAGCATTACGTGCACGCTGTTTCTGTTGCTGCATTTCTTCATTGAACTCTTCAATGTTGACAGTCATTCCGTTTTCACGGAGAATCAGCTCTGTCAAGTCGAGCGGGAAACCGAATGTATCATATAAAGTAAAGGCATCTTTACCGCTGATTTCAGTTTTTCCATTGGCTTTGGTATCTTCCATTGTCTTATCCAATAAACGGATACCAGTTTCCAAAGTGCGGAGGAATGATTCTTCTTCTTCCTTGATTACTTTTTCAATCAGTGTCTTTTGTGCAACCAGTTCAGGATAAGCCTCTCCCATGTTATCAATCAATACAGGAAGCAACTTATACATAAATGCCTGTTTCTGTCCGAGGAAAGTATATCCGTAACGAACAGCACGGCGAAGGATACGGCGGATCACGTAACCTGCCTTTGCATTAGACGGCAACTGGCCATCTGTGATTGAGAATGCAATGGTACGGATATGGTCGGCAATCACACGCATAGCAATATCTTGCTGTTTGTCTTTTCTATATTCTGTGCCCGACATCGCTGCAATAGCTTTCAGCATTGGCTGGAATACGTCTGTGTCGTAGTTGGATATTTTGCCTTGCAGAGCCATACAAAGACGTTCGAATCCCATACCGGTATCAATAACCTTGGCAGGAAGCGGCTCAAGACTGCCGTCTGCTTTGCGGTTGTATTGCATGAACACGAGGTTCCAGATTTCAATTACCTGCGGGTGATCGTGGTTCACGAGGTCGCGACCGGAGATCTTGGCACGTTCTTCAGCAGGACGGAGGTCGATATGGATTTCGGAACAAGGTCCGCAAGGTCCTGTATCACCCATTTCCCAGAAGTTGTCGCGTTTGTTACCGTTGATGATGTGATCTTTCGGCAAGAACTGTTCCCAATAGGAAGCAGCTTCGTCGTCACGGCTCAATCCTTCTTCAGGACTTCCTTCAAATACGGTTGCATAGAGATGTTCCGGATTCAGTTTCAAAACTTCTACCAGATATTCCCACGCCCAGCTGATCGCTTCTTTCTTGAAGTAATCGCCGAACGACCAGTTACCAAGCATTTCAAACATGGTGTGGTGGTACGTATCGTGTCCTACTTCTTCCAGGTCATTATGCTTTCCGCTTACACGCAAACATTTTTGCGAGTCCGCGACTCTTTGGTATTTCGCCGGATGGTTACCCAAAATAATATCTTTAAACTGGTTCATACCCGCGTTCGTAAACATCAGGGTAGGGTCATCTTTAATCACCATCGGAGCCGAGGGAACGATGTGGTGTCCTTTCGACTCAAAGAAATTCTTGAATGAATCTCTGATCTCTTTTGCAGTCAACATATAATGAAGAATTATGATTTATGAATTATGAATTATGGGCTGTGGGATATGAGAGAGGGGAGGAATCCCCAATAAATCATAAATCACAACTCATAAATTCGTAAAAACTGTGCAAAGATAGCTTGTTTTTATTACTTTTGCCGTATTAACAAGCGAAATATTTCCAAAAAGATGCGCAAAGTATACTACATCTATAATCCACAGACCCAGACTTATGATCGAATTTACCCTACCGTACGGCAGCGTGCGCTTAGTATCCTGCGTCGGCTTTTCTATGGAATGGGGTTGGGAGCAGGTTGCTTTATTGTATTGCTTTTGATTTTTGGTTCTCCGTCGGAGAAGGAATTAAGAATTGAAAACAGCCGTCTTTTGGCGCAGTACAATGTGCTTTCCCGGCGTTTGGATGACGCTATGGGGGTGCTTCAGGATATTCAGCAACGTGACGATAATCTGTATCGGGTGATTTTACAGGCAGATCCTGTTTCTCCGGCTATTCGTCAGGCTGGTTATGGCGGGACGAACCGTTACGAAGAACTGATGGATTTGGCGAATGCCAAGCTGGTGGTGAACACGACTCAAAAGTTGGATGTGCTTTCCAAAAGGCTTTATATCCAGTCGAAATCTTTCGATGATGTGATTGATATGTGTAAGAACCATGATGAGATGCTGAAATGTATTCCGGCCATACAGCCTATTTCGAATAAGGATCTTCGTCAGACAGCATCCGGTTATGGTACACGTATCGATCCTATTTATGGTACGACAAAGTTCCATGCAGGCATGGACTTCTCTGCTCATCCGGGAACGGATGTATATGCTACCGGAAACGGAACAGTGGTGAAAGTGGGATGGGAAACCGGATATGGTAATACCATTGAGATAGATCATGGCTTCGGGTATCTCACTCGGTATGCTCACTTGCAGGGATTTAATACGAAAGTCGGAAAGAAAGTGGTACGTGGTGAGATTATCGGAAAAGTGGGTAGTACAGGAAAAAGTACCGGTCCGCATCTGCATTATGAAGTGCACGTGAAAGGGCAGGTAGTGAATCCGGTCAATTATTATTTCATGGATTTGAGTGCCGAAGATTATGAAAAGATGATTCAGTTGGCAGCCAATCATGGTAAAGTATTCGATTAAAATCTTAAAACAGGAGTGTTATGCTTAATACAGACAAAGAATTGAAGCTATATTATTCAATAGGGGAGGTTGCCGACATGTTCGGAGTCAATCCGTCATTGCTCCGTTTTTGGGAAAAGGAATTTCCGCAAATCTCTCCTAAGACAGCGGGAAGAGGAATACGTCAGTACCGCAAAGAAGACGTAGAAACGATCGGTCTTATCTATCATTTGGTAAAAGAAAAGGGCATGACACTTCCCGGTGCCCGGCAACGTTTGAAGGATAATAAAGAAGCTACGGTTCGTAATTATGAGATTGTAAATAAGCTGAAAGCGATAAAAGAAGAGCTTTTGGCTATTAAACGCGAATTGGATGGACGGGAATAAATAAATGCTAATCGATCATGGATTCGATAGGCAAGAAACCTCATAACAAAATGAACGGTGAACAATTTGCATGATACTGCAACTTATTCACCGTTCATCGTTTTCTTATTTACCGTTTGAAAGCTATTCTTCTACACGGCTCACCTGTTTGATATTCTGTATTTTCTTCAGATTGTTGCAGATGGTTTTTACATCATCCACATCATGTACCCATAACTGAATTTTTCCTTCAAAGATACCATCTTCGGTTTCGATGGTTAGCTTACGGATATTTACATTGAGCTGCCTGGAGATAACCTGGGTGACTTCATTCAAAAGTCCCATATTGTCTATACCTTTTATATATATATATACCAGGAAAGATAATTCTTTGTGTGTATCCCATTCTGTTGCTAATATACGGTTGCCATAACTGCTCTTCAGTTTGGCGGCAACAGGGCATTGGCGTTTGTGGATAATGATCCGGTCGTTTTCATCCACATATCCCAATACATCATCACCGGGAATAGGATGGCAACATTCGGCCATGATATATTTCTTCTGCAAACTTTCTTCCGTCAGTTTGAGCACCTCTTTCGGGTTGATTTTTTCTTTTTCCTGCGATTCTTTCTCTTCCTGCTTCTCTTTGCTATTGCCGAAAGAGAAAGTCAGATATTTCTTCCAGTTACTGGTTTGCTTTTCTTTCAGTTCATTCTTGTCCGCTTCTCCCAAAACGATTGCTTTACTGCCAATGGCAGCCAGCAGTTCTTCCTCATTCTTGGCATTATGCAGTTTGCGTAGCTTTTCGATAACAGCTTCTTCCGGACGGACTTCCTCCTTTTTCAGAAACTCACTAAGGATTTCTTCTCCTATCTTCTGGTTTGCTTTACGCTCTTTGCGGAGAATGGCTGCTATCTTGGCGCGGGCACGGGCAGTGGTTGCAAAAACTTCCCATTGCGGTTGTACGCGTTGCGATTTTGAAGTAAGGATTTCAACTTGGTCACCACTTTGCAATTTGTGGCTCAACGGCACTAATTTATGATTGACTTTGGCGCCAATACAATGGCTACCAATATCCGTGTGCAGGGAAAATGCAAAGTCGAGAGCCGTAGAGTTCTGCGGCATAGTCTTCAGTTCGCCTTTAGGAGTGAACACGAATATTTCAGAAGCAAATAAATTTAGCTTAATGGTATCCAGAAAGTCAATGGCATCCGGTTGCGGATCATCTAATATCTCCTTAATCGTTCTTAACCATTTTTCCAATTCACCTTCATCCTCGCTGCCTCCTCCTTCTTTGTATTTCCAGTGGGCTGCGAAACCTTGTTCGGCAACGTCATTCATCCGTTCACTACGAATCTGGACTTCAATCCATTGTCCGTTGTTACCCATCAGAGTGACGTGCAATGCCTGATAACCATTAGCTTTAGGATGGCTGACCCAATCGCGCAAACGGTCCGGGTGGGGTTTGTATATCTTGGAGATAGAAACGTAGATATCGAAACAGTCATTGAGCTCTTCTTCTTCATTACGTGGTTCGAAGATGATTCGAACAGCCAGTAAATCGTATATTTCTTCGAAAGGAACATGTTTGGTCTGCATCTTGTTCCAGATGGAATAGATTGATTTTACACGGGCAAGTATCCGGTATTTCAATCCCATCTTATCCAGTTGGGTACGAATCGGGGCCGTGAAGTCGTTGAAAACCTTGTCACGTTCAGCGGCAGTAGCATTCAACTTCTCTTCTATTTCCGCATATTCTTCGGGATGTTCATATTTGAAGCTTAGATTCTCAAGCTCCGTTTTTATCTTATAAAGCCCCAAGCGGTTGGCAAGTGGAGCATAGATGTAAAGCGTTTCGCCTGCAATCTTATATTGCTTGTTGGGTAACATGGAACCAAGGGTACGCATGTTGTGCAAGCGGTCTGCTATCTTGATAAGAATGACCCGGATGTCGTTCGACATGGTGAGCAGCAACTTCTTGAAGTTCTCTGCCTGTGCCGAAGCGCGGTCACCGAAGATTCCACCGGATATTTTAGTCAGTCCGTCCACAATCTGGGCGATCTTCGGACCAAAGATATTCTCGATGTCTTCCACTGTGTAATCAGTGTCCTCTACCACATCATGCAGCAAGGCTGCACATATAGAAGTGGAACCGAGACCTATTTCATTGCATACAATGCTGGCAACGGCAATCGGGTGCATAATATAAGGTTCGCCCGAACGGCGTTTGATACCTTTATGCGCCTGATTGGCAAAGTTGAAAGCCTTCGTAATGATTTCAACTTTTTTGCGATGCTTAGTATTGAGATAATCATTCAGTAGTTCGTGGAACGCCTGATTAATCATCTCTTCGTCAGCTATTTCTTTGGGGGCCAGATTATCCATAATTGTTATCCTTTCACTTGCTTAGTTCTGCAAAAATAAGCAAATTTCCGAACGATGCAAGCAGGAAGTTATTTATTTGTATATTTTCAATCGTTTTCCTGCTGCAATTTTAGTGCTAGACATTCCATTCCACCTTTGTATATCCTTAATTGTGACACCATACTTTCTGGCAATAGTGGATAAAGTGTCTCCACTTTTTATTGTATAATAGGTCAGATTTCCCTTACCGGCAACTGCTGATGTCGTTTTGCGGGTTGCAGGTGTAATATCCTTTACAGCAACGGTTTTCCGGTTGCGGAACAACTCATCGGCACGATGCGTATAAATCGTATCTTGCTTATCGATAAAAGTACTGATCGCGTCAATAGGCAGTCTTAACGTATAAGGTTTGCTGTCACCCGGAATCATTTGCTTCTTATATTGCGGATTCAGACTCTTGATCTGATCCAGAGGTACATTACAAAGGTCAGCGATTTGTTCGAAGTGCAGATTTTTGTTTACTTGCACTGTGTCAGTACTTGCCGGAATATTAGTTTCCATCGGGCAGATATTGTGATCGCAGTAGTAAGTCATCACATAGTTGGCAGCGATAAAGGCAGGCACATAGCCACGTGTTTCTTTAGGCAGATAATTGTAGATTTTCCAATAATCAGTTTCGCCATTGGCACGGCGGATTGCCTTATTGATTGTACCGGGGCCACAGTTATAAGCAGCAATTACCAGGTTCCAGTCTCCATAGATATCATACATTTCTTTGAGGTAACGTGCGGCAGCCCAAGTCGCTTTAATCGGGTCACGGCGTTCATCTACCAGGCTGTTTGATTCCAAACCATAGATCTTACCTGTACCAATCATAAATTGCCACAGACCGGAAGCACCTGCACGTGATACGGCTGATGGGTTCAACGCAGATTCGATAATCGGCAGATATCTTAGTTCCAGTGGAAGTCCGTATGCATCCAGTGCTTCTTCAAAGATCGGCATATAGAAGTTGCAGGCACTTAGCATGAAAGAAACCTGATTGCGCAAGCGTCCTGCATACATATCGATGAATTTGCGGATAATATCATTATAAGGCATTTCCATGATGGCCGGGATGCGTGACAAGCGGTCGATATAGACAGAGTCACTGAATAAAGGATTGATTTCAGCCGTACTGCAATCCTTGCCTAAATCAATATAATTTTTAGCTTTCCAGTCATTCAATAGACTGTCAAGTGGATAAGTCATACTTTTAGGCAGGTCGATGCTTTCTTTGCGTTCAGTTCCATTTTCACGAATCACTACATCTACACTTTGCGCTTTTACCTGCGACGTGGCCACTAGTAAAAGAAAAATAATCGAACAATAGTTAACTAATTTCTTCATGCTTCAATAATAAGATCAATCTAAATTGTGTTTTTTAAAATCGTAATACGCATTGCAGACCAACCGACTTGTTTTTAAAACTGTTGGAGCGGAACTGGTTGTTATTGTCGATTACAGCCGGTTCTACTTTCATACTCAAGTCGGGGGTTATATCGAAGTTAGACAACTCTGCATCTACATAAGCGTCGATGATAGAGATCAGGTAAACTCCGATAAAAGCAAATATACTAAGGTCCCGATAACGACGGAACATATCTTTTCTTCTTTTTAGTGTGTTTTTTAGCTGCTCCTCATTATAAGTGGAGTTCGGGGGCAACAAATCTTCGTAACTTTTCGTATTCGGATTGCTGTCCATAATGTCCAGATAGGCTTGCGAATAGTCTTTGTACATCTTACCGTTCCAACTTAAGGCGTAAGCACAACCCGCAAATCCTCCATATATAATAGGTAATTTCCAGTATTTACGGTTGTAAATCTGTCCTCCACCGGGGAATACGACTGCCAGCCACGTTGCTTTGGTCGGATTCGGGATAAATATTTTCTTGTTGATATCTTGAGCAGGTGGCGGCACAGTGTCGGTCTTTACAACAATGGAGGCAGGTTGCTCTATCTTTTTCAGCTCTTTCTTGTTGGCTGCATCCAAGCTGTCCGCTATCTGTATTTTAGCAGCTGACAAACTGTCGATGGCCGGAAGTTCTTTGGATGGTATGATTTGGATAGAATCCTTCTTCACCGAGTCTTGTATAATCGGATCACGATGCCTTCGTGCACGGGCTTTCGGCGCTTCTCGCTGTATGATTGTTGTATCTTTCCGTGCCGGAGTAACTGTGGATTGTGCATACACATCAATCCCTGCCACCTGTAAAAAACAGAGAAGCAGGGCGCTGACTAGTAACTGATATTTCTTACTTTTTCTTGTCATTTACTTCTTTAGCGTATCGAAGATTTCCATGATACGTTCCAGTTCCTCCTCGTTCCCGAAAGGAATACTGATCTTGCCTTTTCCCTTTTCAGAGCAGGTGAGTTGTACCTTGGTGTTGAAAAAGCCGGAGAGTTGTTGCTTCAATAAGTTGAATTCTTCAGGAAGTTTACCACGTTTGGGTGTTATTTTCCGTGTGCCGCTTTTCACAGCTTCTCCTTCGCTTAATGATTTAACAATTTCTTCTACTTTGCGGACTGAATATCCGTGTTCTTGTATTTCTTCGAATATTTTAACTTGTAGTTTAGGGTCGCCTAATGAAATCAGTGCACGGGCATGTCCCATGTCCAACTGCTTGTTTTGCAGGGCCATCTGTATCGGAGCCGGCAATTTCAGTAAGCGCAGGTAGTTGGCGATCGTCGTTCGTTTCTTTCCGATACGTTCGCTAAGACGTTCCTGTGTCAGTTCGTACTGATCGAGCAGATGCTGGTAGGCAAGTGCGATTTCTACGGCATTCAGGTCTTCACGCTGGATATTTTCAATCAGCGCCATTTCCATCATGTTTTCGTCGTCGGCAGTGCGTATATAAGCAGGGATCGTTTTCAGTCCTGCTCTTTGTGATGCACGATAACGACGTTCTCCCGCGATGATCTGATACTCATCGTCCGAGAGTTTGCGTAAGGTAATAGGTTGGATGATACCGATTTCCGCAATGGAATCAGCCAGTTCCTGCAATGCTGTTTCGTCAAACTCACGGCGGGGCTGGTTGGGATTGACAGTAATCTTTGCCAGCTCTATTTCATTAATGGAAGAAGACCCTTCGGTTTTCACATCATCCATTGAGAGCAAGGCGTCGAGACCACGTCCTAATGCATTTCTTTTTTGTGTTGCCATATCTTCTTCTTTCTTTTATTTATTTCGGTTGATAATCTCTTTAGCAAGGGCCAGGTGATTTTTGGCGCCGGTAGATTCCGCATCGTAAAGGATGGTCGGGACACCGTAGCTGGGAGCCTCGCTCAATTTCACATTTCGTTGAATAACGGTGTTGAACACCAGTTCCTGGAAATGACGTTTCACTTCGTCGTAAATCTGATTAGCCTGACGCAGACGGGAGTCATACATTGTCAGTAAGAAACCTTCGATTTCTAAAGCCGGATTCAGTTTCGACTTGATGATTTTGATGGTATTCAACAATTTGCTGATACCTTCAAGAGCAAAATATTCAGCTTGAACGGGGATAATCACGGAGTCGGCTGCCGTCAGGGCATTGATCGTGATCAGTCCTAATGAAGGCGAACAGTCTATCAGGATATAGTCATATTCTTTCTTCAAAGGCGTGAGTACTTCTTTTAGTATCTTTTCTCGGTTTGGGAGGTTCAGCATTTCAATCTCTGCTCCTACGAGATTGATGTGCGAAGAGATTACTTTCAAAGAATCAATCTCCGTATCAAGGATAGCGTCCTGTACGTTGGCTCTGTCAATAATACATTCATAGATAGTGCATTCCGACTGCTTGATGTCTACTCCCAGACCGGAAGAGGCATTAGCTTGCGGGTCGGCATCTATCACGAGTACCTTTTTTTCCAGTGTAGCAAGTGAAGCTGCGAGATTAATCGTAGTCGTTGTCTTTCCTACACCGCCTTTTTGATTGGCCAAAGCAATAATTTTTCCCATATTCTCTAAATTTATTGGCAGCGAAATAAGTGATAAATCCTTAGAGCGCCTACGAAAAAAGAGAAACTTTGCAATTTCTGTTGATAAGTCGCCTGTTTTGTTAATAACTGTCGGACGAAACGGTTACCAAACTTCGACAGGTTCATCATTTACCTTTCTCTTTATGAGCTTGCAAATATACATATTTATATTGGATATTTATTTCTTTTTTTGCTCGCTTGCAGAAGATTAAGATTTGTAAACGGGTAGGAGTGGGGGTGAAAGAGACTTTTCGATCTGATGCGGGGAGGTGTTTGGTGGTACGGCTTCTTTTTGTTACTTTTGTGCGAATATAAAAAAGGAAAGGATTGAATATATGGAAAAAGAGAAGCCGTTGATACTTGTTTCGAATGACGATGGCGTGATGGCTAAAGGTATTAATGAACTGGTGAAGTTTCTTCGCCCTTTGGGTGAGATTATAGTGATGGCACCTGATGCTCCGCGTTCCGGTAGTGGGTGTGCGCTGACGGTGACGCAGCCGGTTCATTACCAGTTAGTAAAGAAAGAAGTGGGCTTGACTGTTTATAAATGTTCGGGAACACCGACCGATTGCATCAAATTGGCACGAAACACAGTGCTCGATCGGACTCCGGATCTGATAGTCGGCGGTATCAATCATGGAGATAATTCTGCCACCAACGTGCATTATTCCGGTACGATGGGAGTGGTTTTTGAGGGCTGTTTGAATGGAATTCCTTCTATTGGCTTCTCCTTGTGCAATCATGCACCCGATGCTGATTTTGAAGCTGCCGGACTTTATATCCGCAATATCGCTGCTATGATCTTGGAAAAAGGACTTCCTCCTTTAACTTGTCTGAATGTGAACTTCCCCGATACAGCCGATATAAAAGGAGTGAAAATCTGTGAACAGGCGAAAGGACGTTGGACGAATGAATGGGCTGCCTGCCCTCGTCTGAATGATTCTAACTATTTTTGGCTGACCGGTGAATTTACCGATCATGAACCTGAAAACGAGAAGAACGATCATTGGGCTTTGGCAAATGGTTATGTTGCTATCACCCCGACTACGGTTGACGTGACGGCTTATCACTTTATGGACGAACTTAATAAATGGTTTAATTAGTTGAAATTTGAAAAAGAAAGCATGACGCCCTGTTAGTCATCTATCCCTACCAACTCTCAACTCTCAACTCTCAACTCAATGAAGTATTATCTGATTGTCGGTGAAGCTTCCGGCGACTTGCACGCCTCTCATCTGATGGCTGCCTTAAAGGCAGAAGACCCGCAGGCTGATTTCCGTTTTTTCGGAGGTGACTTGATGGCGGCTGTCGGAGGAACGATGGTGAAGCATTATAAGGAGTTGGCATACATGGGATTTATCCCTGTATTACTCCATCTGCGCACTATCTTTGCAAATATGAAGCGTTGCAAAGAAGACATTGTTTCCTGGGAACCGGACGTTGTTATTCTGGTAGATTATCCGGGATTCAATCTTGATATTGCCAAGTTTGTCCATGCAAAGACACAGATACCGGTTTACTATTATATTTCTCCGAAGATATGGGCGTGGAAAGAATACCGTATCAAGAATATAAAACGAGATGTAGATGAGCTTTTCTCCATTCTTCCTTTTGAAGTGGAATTCTTCGAAGGAAAGCATCAATACCCCATTCACTATGTAGGAAACCCTACGGTGGATGAGGTGGCAGCCTATCAGGCAGCTCATCCGAAAAATAAGGAGCACTTTATTGCGGAGAACCAATTGGAGGATAAGCCGATTATCGCTCTTCTTGCCGGTAGCCGGAAACAGGAAATCAAAGATAATCTGCCGGATATGTTGAAGGCTGCTTCCGCTTTTCCTGATTATCAGCTTGTCTTGGCCGGTGCACCTGCCATTGCTCCCGAGTATTATAAACAATATGTAGGAGAAGCGAAAGTGAAAATCATTTTCGATCAGACTTATAGCCTGTTGCAGCATGCAGATGTAGCTTTAGTTACTTCGGGTACAGCTACGCTTGAGACGGCATTGTTTCGTGTTCCTCAAGTGGTTTGTTATTACACTCCGATCGGGAAAGTGGTTTCTTTTTTGCGGCGTCATATCCTGACAGTGAAATTTATTTCGTTGGTAAATTTGATTGCCGACCGTGAAGTAGTCAAAGAACTGGTGGCAGATACGATGACCGTGAAGAATATGCAGAGCGAATTGAGAAATATCATTGAAAATGAAGCATATAGAAATGAGATGCTTTCGGGGTATGAATATGTAGCCGAACGGTTAGGACCTGCCGGTGCTCCCCGTCATGCAGCTCGTGAAATGCTGCGTTTGTTGAAAAAATAACTTTCTTTTTCTGAATAAACGTAAAGCCGATGCAGTAAATGCACGGCTTTTTTATTTATAAAGCAGAAGACTAAAATAATGAAAGGAAAAAGATATGAAAAAATTTAAGTGGCTTTTAGGAATCTTATTATTGGCATTAGTGCCAATGTTGCAATCATGTGATGATGATGGTTATTCTATTGGAGATTTCAGCTGGGACTGGGCGACTGTTCGTGCAACCGGTGGAGGAGGATATTATTTGGAAGGTGATAATTGGGGGGTGATTGATCCGGTTGCTACTTCTATTCCTTGGTTTAAACCAGTGGACGGTGAACGTGTTGTGGCTTTTTTCAATCCTTTGTATGACATGGAAGGAGGAAAAGGAGTTCAGGTGAAGATGGAAGGCATACAGGAACTGTTGACAAAAGAAGTGGAAGATATGTCGACAGAGGAAGAAGCGGAAGAATTCGGAAATGATCCTATTCTGATTTATCAGGGTGATATGTGGTTGGGAGGAAAGTTCCTGAACGTAATTTTCCGTCAGGAGTTGCCTCGTTCGGAGAAACATCGTATCAGCCTTGTGCAAAATAAGATGGAACCGGGAGAGCCGGGCGAACCGTCAGAACCGGGAACATTGAATGTGGATGAAGATGGTTACATACATTTGGAACTGCGTTATAATACATATGAGGATGTGACTGACTATTGGGGATGGGGACGAGTTTCTTATAATCTGGAAAAATTCTTCCCTACGCCGAAAGATTCCTGGGTAGCACCCAAAGGGTTTAAGGTGACAATAAACTCAAGAGAACATGGAGAAGGAAGAGTGATTGTGCTTGATCTGGATCATCCGGTCGGTGTACCGGAAGCAGCGAAGGATGTTCATTCCACTTCTTCGATCCGATAACCTAACTATGATTTACTGTGTGTGAAAAAGGTCGGGATACTTCCGTAGAAGTTCCCGACCTTTTGTATTTTGTTTCAGCTCTAATCGATTGAGAAAGAATCCCCCGTTAGAACCATGTTAATGCATATAGATAAACGACTGCTGCCGGTATAGCCATCAGGGAACTGTCAAAGCGGTCGAGCATCCCACCGTGTCCCGGAAGAATGGTTCCCGAATCCTTAACGTGCAACTGGCGTTTCAATAACGACTCCGTCAGGTCGCCCCATGTGCCGAATATAACAACCACCAAGGCCAGTCCTGCCCATTCAATCATTGACATAAATGGGAAGTAGTGAGCGAGTATAAAAGATACTCCGATTGCTACCACTCCGCCGCCGATAGAACCTTCCCATGATTTCTTGGGAGAGATACGTTCAAATAACCGGTGTTTGCCGATCAATGAACCGATGCAATAGGCTCCCGTGTCATTCAGCCAAAGGAAAATAAAGATAGATAGCGGTAGGATAGGATTGTAACTTACGCTACTGTATTCTGATCCCGGATCGTTATGGAATGCTAATACATTCAGCAAAGCAAAAGGTAGTCCGATATAAAGTTGGCTAAGCATAGAATAAGCCCAGTTAAGTACCGGGTTTTCCTTTTTCAGATACAACTCGCTAATCATCATGTAAAGCAATAAAAGCACATACGGGATGAATATCTTCGAATCGGCCGCATCAATGCAGAATCCCATGATTGCAAGGAATAGGTAAGCCCCGCCGAGCATATTAATAGTCTTGTTTATCTTCACTCCTTCTGCGCGCATATTTACCAGCTGTCCGAACTCATAAATGGTCAGTGCGCTGATAGCGGTAAACAGAATACCAAAGCTGAATGCGTCATAAAGGATGCCCCCCACCAAGATGGCAACGAAGAGTACACCCGTAATAGCTCGTTTTATGAAATTATTAATCAAAATCTATTCGTTTTAATTAGTTGGACCCGTTAGCTTCTTCTTCATTGGATTTACCCTCTACGGTAACTTTGCCCTCCACAGTAACCTTTTTACCTTCTGCGGCAACTTTGGTGTCTATGGGTGCTTGTTTTTCCTTTGCGGTATTTTCAGCTTCCTCTTCTTTGATTTCTTTTTCTTCTTCTTTCAGCTTTTGGGCAAGTTCTCTTTCAGCTCTTGCGGCATCCTGACTTTCTTTAGCAGCCATGATTTCTTCCGAACGGGAAGCCCAAGGGCGTTTACCGAAGATGCGTTCAACGTCTTCCGCGAAGATTACTTCTTTGTCAATCAGTAATTGCGTCAGTTCGTTGTGTCCTTCTTTATTCTCCGACAGAATTCTCTTGGCACGGTCATACTGCTCGTTTACCATTCTCTTGACTTCTTCGTCAATCAATTCGGCTGTCTTTTCGCTGTATGGACGGTTGAAAGAATATTCATCGTTGTTGTAATAACATAAGTTCGGCAGCTTGTCGCTCATACCTAAATAAGCAATCATGCCGTATGCCTGCTTAGTCACCCTTTCCAGGTCGTTCATGGCACCTGTTGAGATGCGGCCGAGGAATAAATCTTCAGCGGCGCGTCCTCCCAAAGTAGCACACATTTCGTCCAGCATCTGCTCCTTGGTAGTGATCTGACGTTCTTCCGGCAGATACCAGGCAGCTCCTAATGCACGTCCGCGAGGAACGATTGTAACTTTAATCAATGGGTTGGCATATTCCAACAACCAGGAGATAGAGGCGTGTCCTGCTTCATGCAAAGCGATAGAGCGTCTTTCTGCTTCCGTTGTAATCTTGGTTTTCTTTTCCAGACCACCGATGATGCGGTCTACCGCATCCAGGAAGTCCTGCTTGCTTACGAATTTCTTTCCGTGGCGGGCAGCGATCAGTGCAGCCTCATTGCAGACATTGGCAATATCCGCACCCGAGAATCCCGGTGTCTGACGTGCCAGCAAGTCCACATCTACACTATCGTCTATTTTAATCGGGCGCAAATGCACGCCAAATACTTCTTTACGTTCGTTCAAGTCGGGCAGGTCCACGTGTATCTGACGGTCAAAACGTCCTGCGCGGAGCAGTGCCTTGTCGAGTACGTCTACACGGTTGGTAGCAGCAAGGATAATCACACCGCTATTGGAACCGAAGCCGTCCATTTCTGTCAGCAACTGATTCAATGTGTTTTCGCGTTCGTCATTTCCTCCCATTGCAGGGTTCTTGCCACGGGCACGTCCTACGGCATCAATCTCATCAATAAAGACGATACAGGGAGCTTTTTCTTTAGCCTGTTTAAACAAGTCGCGAACACGGGATGCACCTACACCCACAAACATTTCCACGAAGTCGGAACCAGCCAATGAGAAGAAAGGTACATTCGCTTCGCCGGCCACAGCTTTGGCAAGCAATGTTTTACCGGTTCCCGGAGGGCCTACCAGCAATGCTCCCTTGGGTATCTTACCTCCCAAATCCGTATATTTCTGCGGTTCCTTTAAGAACTCTACGATTTCCTCCACTTCTTGTTTTGCTTCGGCCAGCCCCGCTACATCTTTAAATGTAATCTTGATGGCTCCGCCTTTTTCAAAAAGCTGGGCTTTTGATTTTCCTACATTAAATACGCCGCCGGGGCCACCACTGCCGCCTCCGCTCATACGGCGCATGAAGAATATCCATAACGCAACCAGCAAGACAAGCGGGAGTACCTGAATCAGAATTGCGGGGAAAATATCCGATTTGGGCGGATAGTCGGATGAACCGTCAAAATGACCGGCTTCCTTTTCTGCCTGCAAAAACTCTTCCAGTTTATCGGTAGACGGGGTTCTACTTGTAATGACAGGGTTGCGTCCCACCTTGGTAGAGTCGGCTCCAAAAACAGCCCCTACGGCAGTCGGTTTGAGGAAAGCTTCGATTGATTTATCTTCATAACCCAATACTTTGCTGACATAACCCTTTTTTACATAGTCCTGAAACTCGCTGTAAGTTACAGCTTTGCTTCCTGCTCCTTTTGAATCACTGCCCCACCAGAGGCCGAGAAGCATAAGGGCAATAATCATATACATCCAGTTCAGGTTGAACTTGGGCATATTAACCTTATTGTTAGGTTTATTGCTATTGTTATTATTGCTATTATTATTGTCCATAATCATTAATTAGTCTAGATCGGGGATTTGAGTAAGTTTGGCATCTGCCCAGAGGTGCTCAAGATTATAAAAAGCTCTTGTCTCCGGCAAAAAAACGTGTACCAATACATCGGCATAGTCCATAGCTACCCATTCTGCATTTCGGAGTCCGTCGATTGCATAAGGCTTGCTGTCCGCACCTTTGCGTGTAAATTCCTTGATTGAATCTACTATTGCACTCACTTGACTGGGAGAATTTCCCTGACAGATAACGAAATATTTACAGATGGTATCTTCTATGCTGGTTAAATCGGCAACGACTATCTTTTTACCTTTTTTCTCTTGAATTCCTTCTTTTATTTTTTCAATTAATACTTTAGTATCGTTCATTCCTGTAATTGGGATTAATAATTCATGTTCTCTATTTGTTTATAACAAAAAAAGGTGACCCTTTGTTTCTGATAATAAACGTGATATTTTTGACAAATATACGCTGATTTATTGGATACAAGAAAGTTATCCCTCAATTTTTGTGTTTTTTAGTGGAGATACTTTTGTTTGGAAAGCTTATTTGGACATTTTTGCAAAAAAAATATCGGATTTGTTTTGAATTCCCAAAATATTTGTATCTTTGCACCCGCAAACGAAAATCATTGGGCTATGGTGTAATGGTAACACTACAGATTCTGGTCCTGTCATTCCTGGTTCGAATCCAGGTAGCCCAACAAAATCAACGTCAATTTAGATAGAACCCTGCTAAGAATTAGTTTTTGCAGGGTTTTATTGTTTCCGGACATTCATAGTCAAGAGAAACGCAAATTTGCTGTGAAAAGAAGCTGTGAAGTTGATGTTTAAGAAATAAATCTTTAAACAAGCTGTATAAGCTTGTTTAGCAGAAAAGAGAAACAGGTTTTATTGCTCAAGCGAGCATAAAACCTGTTTCTTTTATTTCTCTAAATCGGGCAGAGGATTATTCTTCTGCTTTAATTGATTCGTCGATTACTTTAATTTTTTGTAATACCAGTTCCAAGTCTGCTTTCAACTTGTCTACCTTGCGGTTCAGTTCGGTCAACAGGCTGCTGCCTTTCTTGGAAGTAGAAGTTAGGAAGCCCAGATTGTTCTCATAAGTCTGAAGTTCATTCTTCATATTCTCATAAGTACGTACCAGTTTCTCGCGTTCTCTATATAAAGATTGAGTGCCGCCCCCCTGGATATTGCTAATGTTCGAACGGAAGTTGCTTAACTTCTTGTTGGAAGCATTGATGTTGAAACGGTCGAATAACTGATCGATCAATCCGTGATATTGCTTGTATAGCTTATCTTTTTCTTTGAACGGCACATGACCGATAGAGTTCCATTCCTTCATCAAATCCCGAACCAGATTGCTTGCTTCTTCGGTATCCATGTTCTCATCGATAGCGGATAACTTTTCGATCAATGCTTTCTTCTTTTCCATATTCTCTGTTTCGACAGAGCGTTGTGAAGAAGTGGCCTTGTTCTTTTGCTCAAAGAAGTAGTCGCAAGCTGTGATAAACCGTTTCCAGATTGCATCCGAGTGTTTTTTGGCAACCGGTCCGATGGTCTTCCATTCTTTTTGAAGTTTGGTCAGTGCATCGGCAGTTACTTTCCAGTCTGTACTGTCTTTCAAGGCTTCCGCTTTTTCGCAGAGCGCTTTTTTCTTTTCCAGATTCTCGTTCATTCCTTCTTTCAGACTTTTGAAGAATTCTCCTTTCTTCTTGAAGAAATCATCGCAGGCATGGCGGAAACGCTCGAAGATCTTCACATTCATCTTTTGCGGCGCAAAACCGATAGTTTTCCATTTGTTTTGCAGGGCAATCACTTCCTGGGTCTTGTTTTCCCAGGCAGAGAATGTTTTTAGTTCATCATACTCAATCGCTTCAACGATTTCGCAGATGACGGTCTTTTGATCCAAATTATGCTGTTCGGCTTCTTTCAACGATTCGAAGTGCTGCTGATGGCGGCGGTTGACAGCGGTAGAAGCTGCTTTAAACCGATTCCAGATTTCATCACGCAGTTCTTTGGCTACCGGACCTGTATCGCGGAACTCCTGATGCAACTTCTGAAGTTGGTGGAAAGCGGAAACAACATCTTCCTCGTCAGCCAACTTTTCGGCAGCTTCGCAGAGATGCGTTTTGATTTCTAGATTCTTTTTGAAGTCATATTCGCGGAATTCATTGTTCAGTTTCAATAAATCGTAGAACTTCTCTACATATAATTGATAGTTTTTCCAAAGTTCATTCACTTTACCTTGCGGCACCAGTTTTGTGTCATTCCATTGCTGTTGCAGCTTCTTGAACTCCGTATAAGATTTGTTGGCGTCATCTCCGGATTCCACCAATTCTTTCAGTTCTTCAATAATGGAAAGTTTCACTTGCAGGTTTTCTTCCTTTTGGCGTTCCAGTTCGGCAACCTGTTTACTGCGTTTTTCCTTGATAACCCCCATCAGGCGTTTGAATTCTTCTTCCGTCGGGTCCTCTTCGGCAACAAAATCTTCAATGTTTCCACCGTTGTCTGTAAACTGTACCTTAGCAGCTTCCAACTCGGCATTATGTAACTTGTAGAATGATTGTTTCAGATTGTCAATATCCTGCTTGTTCGCATTTTCAGCATCTTGCGCAAGCTCTTTTAGCTGGTTTAGTACATCTTCCTTAGTGGCAGGTTTAGGAGCTGCTTCAGGTTGAACTTCGGCAGTAACATCTTCAGCCGGAGTCTCTGTAATAGCTTCAGAAACCTCGACTGTTTTCTTTTCTTCTTCTAATTCCCCTTGGTTCAAGGGTTGATTAGTGTCATGAGCGTCCATCATTGTATATTAGTTTTGGGTCACAAATTAATGAAATAAAACGATTACTTCATACTATTTTGCTTATTTTTTTTTGTTTATCGTGTTTTTATGACAATAAAACGGTTATTCCCATGTACAACATCATTCCGATGATGTCATTTGTAATGGCTATAAACGGACCTGTTGCAATGGCTGGATCGATTTTGAACTTCTCCAGCGTCATCGGTACCAGTGTCCCGAAAATAGAAGCGAACATTACCACGGCAAACAGGCTGATGGATACGGAATAGGTGACCGTAGCCGTTGCGCCGAACCTGATAAAGTTGTAGGTGTATACTAATAAGGAGATAATAGTGGCATTAATTAAAGCTACTACCGATTCCTTGGTAATCTGCTTGAAGGTATTTTTAGCGTCCAGCGAGCTGTTTGCCAAACCCTGTACGATGATTGCCGAAGATTGTGTTCCGACATTTCCTCCTGTACCACCGATTAGCGGGATGTACAGTGCCATTTCGGGATGGGCAGCAAAGGTGGAGTCGAAATTACCCAATATCATAGAGTTGCCGATTCCGCCGATCATACCGATTAATAACCAGGGGAGGCGGGCGGTGGTCTGTCTCAATACATTATCGTCTGTTTCTACGTCCTGCGAAAGACCGGATGCCAACTGATAGTCACGTTCCGACTGCTCACGGACTTCATCCATGACGTCGTCGACGGTGATTTGTCCCACAAGCCGACCGATACTGTCGACAACGGGGATAGCCACCAAGTCATACTTCTCAATCGCCTGTACTACCTCGTCAATGGGAGTATCTACGTGTACCGAAATCGGATCTTTCTGCATCACGTGTTTCACTTTCGATACAGAAGGGGAAGTAATCATCTTTTTGAGCGGGAAGATACCTCGCAGACGTTCGTCATCGTCAATGACATATACATAATAGATTTCGTCCAGTTCTTCCGCCTGTTGCCGCATCTCTTTCAGACATTCGGGCATACTCCAGTTTTCGTTGACAAGTACCATTTCCGTACCCATCAAACCACCGGCGGTATTTTCGTCGTATTTCAACAAGTCGACGATGTCTCCTGCCTGTTCGATGTCCTCGATGTGCGAAAGAACCTCTTCCTGCTTGTCTTCATCGAGTTCACGCATCAGGTCTACGGCATCATCCGTGTCCATGTAGTCAACGAAGCGTTTAGCGATTGTCTCCGAAGGAAGCATTTCGAGCAGCTCTTTACGAGCATCTTCGTCCATTTCGACAAGCACGTCGGCGGCAATTTCGTTATCGAGCAGGCGATAGACGAACTTAGCCTCTTCCGCATTCAGGTCATTGCACAATTCGGCGATGTCGGCCGGATGGAGGTCGATGAGAAGACCTTTTACCTTGTCGGCGTCTTTTTGCTCAATAAGGTGTTTAACGTTGTCAATGTATTCCTCGTTCATCGTTGTCAATTACAAATTACGAATTACAAAATCCAGTTCTCTGCTCACTGTTGCCCGCCAATTATTGGGCGTTGCCGGCTGTCTTTAATGCTTCTTCCACTTTATTGGTCAGATCGATAAATTCGGCTACCGATAGTTGTTCCGGGCGTTTATTAAATAAGATGTCCTCCGTGAGCGGACAATCTTTGCCTAAAATAGGTTTGATGGAGTTGCGCAATGTTTTCCGTCGCTGGTTGAAGGTCGTTTTCACTACTTGCTTGAACAGTTTTTCGTCGCATCCCAACTCTTTAGTCTCGTTGCGTGTCATACGGATAACAGCACTTTTCACTTTGGGAGGCGGATTGAACACGTGTTCGCTGACAGTGAACAAATATTCCACTTTATACCATGCCTGTATCAATACGCTAAGGATACCGTATGTCTTGCTGCCCGGTCCGGCTGCAATACGTTCGGCTACCTCTTTTTGAATCATTCCCGTGCAACAGGGGACGATATCTTTGTTGTCCAGCATCTTGAAAAAGATTTGGCTGGAAATATTATACGGGTAATTACCAGTCAGTACGAAAGGCTTCCCGTCGAACAACCGGTGAAGATTCATTTTCAAGAAGTCATCCTCGATGATGTGGTCTTCCAGTGACGGATAGGCTTCGCGAAGATAAGCAACCGACTCATAGTCAACTTCTACGACCTTTACCAATCGGTCTTTCTTTACTAGAAACTGGGTCAATACTCCCATACCCGGCCCCACCTCTAAAATAGGCAGTTCGGGGAAGGTGTCGACTGTATCGGCAATATCTTGCGCAACTTTCAGATCTTTCAGAAAGTGTTGTCCGAGAAACTTTTTAGGCTTTACTAATTTCATTTACCAACTAAATAATTACTTTTGCAGCTGACAAAGGTAATTCTTTTAAATGAAGAACGTACCACTATTTATTAAAAAATAAATGATGTGTCAGCGAAGCTAATGAAGAATTAAGGATGAAGAAACTATTAAAAAAGACGCTGAAACTGATATTACCGGTTGTTTTAGGCGGCTTTATCTTATTCTGGGTATATCGCGACTTTGATTTTACAAAAGCGGGCGATGTGTTGTTACACGGTACAAATTGGTGGTGGATGCTCTTCTCGTTATTGTTCGGAGTGTTTGCACAAGTCTTTCGTGGTTGGCGGTGGAGACAAACATTGGAACCGTTGGACGCTTTCCCGAAAAAGAGCGATTGCGTGAATGCTATCTTCATTTCATACGCTGCCAGTCTGGTGGTTCCCCGGATCGGGGAGGTGAGCCGTTGCGGAGTGTTGGCGAAATATGATAATGTCTCGTTTGCCAAGTCGTTGGGAACAGTCGTTACGGAGCGGTTGGTCGATACGTTGACTATTCTCCTCATCACAGGCATCACTGTATTGCTCCAATTACCGATATTCGTCACTTTCCTTCAGCAGACCGGAACGAAAATCCCTTCATTAATCCACCTTTTGACTTCGGTATGGTTTTATATCATTCTGTTTTGTTTTATTGGTGTGGTGATACTTCTTTATTATTTAAGAAAAACGCTGTTCTTCTATGAACGGGTGAAAGGATTTGTATTGAATATATGGGAAGGAATTATGTCTTTAAAAGGCGTGCGCAACATTCCCCTCTTTATTTTTTATACACTGGCTATTTGGGCTTGTTACTTTCTCCATTTCTATTTTACATTCTATTGCTTTGCCTTTACGGCACATTTGGGTATCCTTGCGGCATTGGTCATGTTTGTCGGCGGCACGTTTGCCGTAATTGTGCCTACCCCTAACGGAGCGGGACCCTGGCATTTTGCCATCATTTCTATGATGATGCTTTATGGAGTAAACGTGACGGATGCCGGAATATTTGCCCTGATTGTACACGGTATTCAAACCTTTTTGGTTGTTTTATTGGGTGTGTACGGCTTGGCTGCTCTGCCGTTCACCAATAGACATCGGGCGTAAATTTTTAGCTAAAAGTGTATATTCTTACATGTTTTTGCCAACCTCCTTTGTCATCTGAAAACTTTTCCATAACTTGGCACTGTTTAATTATCAGATTTAAAATAGTTTTAAAATATTTATTATGAGTACCATTCTTTCTTTAGCTCCACAGAACGTGTGGAAGCATTTTTATTCGTTGACACAGATTCCCCGTCCGTCAGGACACATGGAAAAGATTACAGCATTTCTTTTAGGTTTCGGAAAAGAGCTGGGGCTGGAGTCTTTTGTAGACGAAGCAGGTAATGTGATTATCCGTAAACCTGCCACTCCGGGTATGGAAAACCGGAAAGGTGTGATTCTTCAGGCGCACATGGATATGGTTCCGCAGAAGAACAACGATACTGTACACGATTTTGAAAAAGATCCGATTGAAACTTATATAGACGGTGACTGGGTAAAAGCAAAAGGCACTACTCTGGGTGCAGACAACGGACTGGGTGTAGCTGCTATTATGGCCGTGTTGGAAGCAAAAGACCTGAAACACGGTCCTTTGGAAGCTCTTATCACGAAAGACGAAGAAACCGGCATGTACGGTGCGTTCGGCTTGAAACCGGGTACACTGAACGGAGAGATTCTTTTGAATCTGGATTCGGAAGATGAAGGCGAGTTGTATATTGGTTGTGCTGGAGGTATGGATGTAACTGCTACCCTGGAATATAAGGAAGTAGCTCCCGAAGAAGGAGATATCGCAGTGAAAGTTACATTGAAAGGATTACGTGGCGGACATTCGGGATTGGAAATCAATGAAGGACGTGCCAATGCTAATAAGTTGCTGGTTCGTTTCGTTCGTGAGGCGGTTGCCAGCTATGAAGCCCGTTTGGCTAGCTGGGAAGGTGGTAATATGCGTAATGCTATCCCACGTGAAGCACATGCGGTTATTACCATTCCGGCTGAAAATGAAGAAGAACTATTGGGCTTGGTGAAATACTGCGAAGACCTGTTCAATGAAGAATATTCGGCAATTGAAACACCGATCAGCTTTACGGCTGAACGTGTGGAACTTCCTGCGGGGCAAGTGCCTGAAGAGATTCAGGACAATCTGATTGATGCAATCTTTGCTTGTCAGAACGGTGTGACACGTATGATCCCTACTGTTCCAGATACGGTAGAAACTTCTTCCAACCTTGCTATTATAACGATTGGTGAAGGAAAGGCAGCCATTAAGATTCTGGCTCGCAGTTCAAGCGATAGCATGAAAGAATATCTGACTACCAGCCTGGAGTCTTGTTTCTCTATGGCAGGGATGAAGGTAGAGATGACAGGCGGATATTCCGGTTGGCAACCTGATGTAAATTCTCCGATTTTGCATGCGATGAAGTCATCCTATAAACAACAGTTTGGTGTAGAACCTGCAGTGAAAGTGATTCACGCTGGCTTGGAATGTGGTATTATCGGTGCTATTATTCCGGGATTGGACATGATTTCTTTTGGTCCGACTTTGCGTTCACCGCATTCACCGGACGAAAGAGCGTTGATTCCTACCGTACAGAAGTTCTATGACTTCCTGGTGGCAACTTTGGAGCAAACTCCAATGAAATAACGTATTTCTCTTTATATAAATATTCTCCTATTATATAATAGGTGACCATAGTGAAGGCACGGATGATATTTCATCTGTGCCTTTTTTCATATTTATTGCAGCGTATATTACAATTCTGCTTTATAACAAATAAATTAATTGATGCAAATCAAGAAATATGCTATAAAACATAAATTTCTCTCTTTTTTAGATCAATGTATAAACAAAGGCTGTATTTTTGTGTTGTAAAACATGTAATTAGGAGGATAACAAAATGAAAAGTTTAAAAAGATTGTTTAGAAAGATCGGCGAAGCCGATGTACATGTTTGGGGATATTCAACAATTAATACCAAACCAAACAAGTAAGTTTTATTTTTTAGTTTTCAGGAATTAGTAATTTAAAAGGTTTAAAGATTATGGCAAAGAAAATGGGTTCTTTAGTTAGAAAAATCCTTAGTGAAGTAGGTCGTAATGAAATGCTTTCATGGGGGTACAGAATTGAGAAATGAGAACAAGTACATTAACTAAGTTTAGAGTGGGGATACGTTATTAAATACGATATCCCCATTTTTTATATCTAAAATTTTATATAGAGTTGTTTTAGCTAACAACTGTGGCGGGGGATCTGTTTCAGTGTCAGTTCCTCCTTTAATTTCTGTGTTTGGGTACACTGTCTTTTGCCACTTGGGCTGGAATGTATCACATGCGAGTTTGGCTGATTTTACTATCACACCCTCACCGAATCACTTGAAAGCCTTTGTTCATCGATGTTACAAAGGGTGAGGGTAACTGTGATTGTAGGGTGAGGGTAATTTTTACTCTCACCCTACAATTATACCTGTAATAAGTGCTTAATAGTTGATTTATAGTAAGTTGTATGCTGATTTGTCTGGTACTAATACATGAAAGATGATGTATTTGTGTCTGATAACTGGCGTAATATTATCTGGAATAACAGGCTGAACGAGATAATAGATACGGATGAATTAATTGTATTCCGTAAGGTTTCGATTGGCTTCTCCATAGGGGAAAATCAGTTTCAAGCTTGTGAACAGTTTGTTTCATACGCTTGAAACACTTAGTTTCAAGGTATTAAACACTTAGTTTTCCGGTGTGAAACTGGTAGTTTCATTACTTGAAACTGTTGGTCTCAAGGCATAAAACAGCTTGTTCACCGGCATGAACAAGCCATTTTATGTAGAGGTGCTGCAAATTATTGAGTGTCTTCTATGAATATGCCCGGATTCTTATAAACGAGACAGTGTGTAAGATACCTCTATCTTGCACGCATCTGCAACGGTATCTTGCACTGCTTCAAATACTTGTATATCAGTTGACTATCGCTGGTTTAGTGTAAGGTGCAAGATACTTTTGCATTTATGAACTTGTAAGAGATAGGTGAATCTTATTGCAGAAGATAAACTTTTCAATTAAATAATAAACCGAGTGGCAGTTTTTGGACTTTTTATTTTATTCCAGAGCGAGTTGATTAATAGGCTAATGTTTATACAATATGGTATGGGGCTGATAGCTTGATAAAAGCTTTTTTTAAGCTAAAAAGTACAAATCTTTAAACTTTATTTCCTTACTTTGTTATTTATAAGAGTGAGACTTATAGCAAACTTAAACTAGAAAGATTATGAAAGTAAAGCAAATTTGTATGATGGTGCTGCTATGGTTGGGAGTGATTCCGGCGGTACAGGCACAAACTTTCGACAAATTATGGAAAGAAGTGGAGCAAGCGGAGAAAAAGAGCTTGCCTAAGACTGTGATAAAACTGACTGATGAGATTTATCAGAAAGGGGAAAAAGAGAAAAACTCTCCACAAATGCTCAAAGCATATACGTGGCGGATGAAATATCGGGAAATGTTGAATCCCGACAGTCTTTACGCTGATTTGAAAGGACTGGAACAATGGGTGAAACAGACTGACCAACCAATGGATCGCGCCATCCTACACTCTTTGATAGCGGGAATCTATGCAGATTATGCAGCCAGCAATCAGTGGCAACTCCGCCAACGGACAGAAATCGTAGACCAGACACCTGCTACCGATATGCGTGAATGGACAGCCAATATGTTCATCGAAAAAGTGCGGACAAATATAAAGGAGGCATTGGCCGATTCTGTATTGCTGCTCAAAACGTCCTCACGCGGCTATATTCCTTTTGTAGAACTGGGGGAAACGAGCGAATACTATCACCATGATATGTATCATTTATTGGCTTCCCGTAGCATTGAAGCACTGCAACGGGTGGAAGAATTGAGTAACAGGATTACTAATGACGGTACTGTGAATCCGGTCAAACAAGATATAATAGCTATTTATGGGAATATGATTCCCGCTTATAAAGCAACCGGATTAAAAGAAGGTTATGTGTTGACAGCACTTAACTACCTGGAATGGAGATGGAATGCTGATCGGAATATTCGACCTCTGCAGGCTAAGGGCGAACTTCCGGTACTGACGGAAGATACTTATCTGAAAGCTTTGAACACATTGAAAAGCAAGTATGCTTCCGAACCGATCTGTGCCGAAGTCTATTTGGCAGAAGCCCGGTATACTATTGGAAAACAACAGCAGCTCAATGCATTGCAGCTTTGCGATGAGGCAATCCGCCTTTATCCAGGCTATCGCAGAATCAATGCTTTGAAGAATCTTCGGGAAGAGATATTGGCTCCTTATTTGAATGTTAATGCATCCGATTTGGCTTTTCCGAACGAAGAGATAGAATTAAGGGTCTCACACAAAAATCTGGATGGTTTCACTGTCCGTCTTTATCAGGCGAAGAAACTGATAAAGGAACAACATTACGCTGTGCTTCGTCCGAAAGATTATCAGACGCAGGACACTGTGTTTACATTCAAAGCTCCTGAACTTGGATCTTACGTGATGCGTATCATACCGGATATTCGTGCGAAGAGAGATAGTGAAAGCAAGTTTGATGTAACACGTTTCAAAGTGCTGACATGCCGTTTGCCGGACAAACAGTATCAAGTGGTGACGCTGGATGGACAGACAGGGTATCCTATTCCCCATGCGAAAGTGACGATGTACAGTAATGACGAAAAAGTGTTGCAGGAGTTTACGACAAACGAAGAGGGTAAGGTCGTATTTCCCTGGAAATCCGAATACCGCTATCTGAAAGCTTCCAAGGGGACGGATACGGCAATGCCGAAACAAGGCATTTATGCAGGAAGTTACGGATATTACGGCGACGAAGATAAAGTGACTGAAAATATGACTTTATTGACCGACCGTTCTTTGTATCGTCCCGGACAGACTGTGTATGTGAAGGGAATTGCTTATTCTCAACAATCGGATACGGCGAATGTACTTCCGAACAAGGAATATACGGTGACTTTATTGGATGTAAACAATCAGGAAGTAGGGCAGAAGTCGGT
The DNA here is from genome assembly GCF_027257075.1 of Bacteroides sp. LFL-34. Lineage (NCBI taxonomy): Bacteria > Pseudomonadati > Bacteroidota > Bacteroidia > Bacteroidales > Bacteroidaceae > Bacteroides > Bacteroides sp. LFL-34. The sequence goes on from NZ_JAPQKZ010000024.1 coordinate 58,874, forward strand.
ACGTACCAATGAGTTCGGTTCGTTTACCACCGATTTCGCATTGCCTTCGGCCTGTTTGAACGGAATGTTTTCTTTGAAAGCGGGAAGAGACCATACAGGCATTCGGGTAGAAGATTATAAACGTCCGACATTTGATATCACTTTTGAAAAGCAACAAGGAAGTTACAAACTGGGTGATGAGGTACAGGTGAAGGGTAAGGTACAATCTTATAGTGGTGTGCTGCTTCAGGATCTTCCGGTGAAATATACGGTAAAGCGTTCTGCATACAGCCTTTGGCGGTTTGCGGAATCTGTGCAGATTGCTTCCGGTGAAGTGATGGCCAATGAGAATGGAGAATTCACGATACCGGTTCGTTTGCAGGAAAGTGACTCTTATAAGAATAATGATAAGGTATATTATCGTTATTCCATTGAGGCCACTGTTACCAATGTGGCAGGTGAAACACAATCTTCTACGGACGTGATTTCGGCAGGAAACCGTTCGTTGATTTTGCAGGTGGAATTGCAAGATAAGACTTGCAAGGATCAACCCTTCGAAACAATGTTTAAAGTGCAGAACCTGAATGGACAACCTGTGGAGGTGAAGGGGAATTATTACTTGTACCCTGCCAAAGACAAGGACTTTAAGCAGTTGGAAGAGAAACCGGTTGCAACGGGAACCTTTACTTCTAATGAAGACATGACGCTTGACTGGAAGAATCTTCCATCGGGACCTTATGTGCTGAAAGCATCAGTGAAAGATAATCAGGGCAAGGAAGTGACTGCTGACACCAACACGATTCTTTTCTCTGTTGAGGACAAACGTCCGCCTGTAGAAACGACGATGTGGTTCTATGGTGCAAATACGGAATTTGATGCTGCCCATCCGGCCGTGTTCTGTTTCGGTACGTCGAAAAAAGATGCTTATGTGATGATGAATGTATTTTCCGGTGATAAATTGCTGGAGAGCAAGACGTTGAATTTGTCAGATACGATTGTACGTTTCGAGTATCCATATCGGGAAAGTTATGGGGATGGTGTCTTTGTGAATCTCTGTATGGTGAGGGACGGACAGGTTTATCAGGAACAGGTGCGGCTGACCAAACGGATTCCTGATAAGACACTGACTATGAAGTGGGAAGTGTTCCGTGATAAATTGCGTCCGGGACAAAAGGAAGAATGGAAGCTGACGATTAAAACGCCGCAAGGACAAGCTGCTAACGCGGAAATGCTGGCAACGATGTATGATGCTTCCTTGGATAAAATATGGAATCGGCAACAGAATTTCCAAATCTATTATAACCAGATTGTCCCATATTCTAACTGGATGAGTGGATATTCCGGCAATAATTCATTCAACTACTGGTGGAATACGAAGAGTCTCAAAGTGCCATCACTGGAGTATGACCATTTTGTGATGCTATCGGACTATTATAATAATGGAAGAGATTTGGGTGAAGTAATAGTGAGAGGATATGGCTTGACGAGAAAGTTGACGGTGACAGGTAGCGTTTCGACATTGGACGTTGCAACTTTAAGGAGTAATGCGCCAAAGATGAAATCGGCTATGGCTGCTGATGCCATGACTAATGTTGAATTTCAATCGGAAATGATACCCACGGGAGAAAAAGCGGATGAGGCATCTGACAACGAAATGCTTCCCGAAGCATCTGCTGACTTGCGTACCAATTTAGCAGAAACAGCATTCTTCTATCCTCAACTTCGCACCAATGAACAGGGAGAGATCTCTTTCTCATTCACGATGCCTGAAAGTCTGACGCGTTGGAACTTCCGTGGATATTCTCATACAAAGGGAATGTTGACGGGAACATTGGATGGCGAAGCTACCACAAGCAAAGAATTTATGCTGACTCCTAATCTCCCTCGTTTTGTGCGTGTGGGTGATAAGACTTCTCTGGCAGCTTCTATCTCTAATATGACTGGTAAGCCGCAAGCCGGAACGGTCAGTCTGGTCCTTTTTGACCCGATGACAGAGAAGGTTATCAGTACACAAAAACAGAAATTCAGCCTTGCTGCCGGAAAGACAATGGGTGTGGACTTCCAGTTTATCGTTAGTGATAAATACGAAATAGTGGGATGCCGGATGATTGCCGACAGTGGTACTTTCAGCGATGGAGAACAACAGTTGCTTCCGGTTCTTAGCAATAAAGAGCATTTGGTGGAGACACTTCCAATGCCAGTGCGTGGAGAAGAAACCCGTACTTTCTCACTCGATCATCTGTTCAATCAACAAAGTAAAACAGCCACAGATCGTAAACTAACTGTTGAATTTACAGGAAACCCGGCTTGGTATGCCGTTCAGGCATTGCCTTCATTGAGTCTTCCGACAAGTAATAACGCTATTTCCTGGGCTACTGCCTACTATGCCAATACATTGGCTTCGTTTATCATGAACAGTCAGCCGAAGATCAAAGCGGTATTTGAAAGTTGGAAACTGCAAGGAGGTACGAAAGAAACGTTCTTGAGCAATCTGCAAAAGAATCAGGAAGTGAAGAATATCATTTTGTCCGAGTCTCCCTGGGTACTCGAAGCACAGACGGAAGAGCAACAGAAAGAGCGCATCGCCACCTTGTTTGATTTGAATAACATCCGTAGTAATAATATCGCAGCTTTGACTCGATTGCAGGAGTTACAGAACTCAAATGGGGCATGGTCCTGGTATAAAGGAATGAACGGGAGTCGATCTGTAACTACCTATATCGCCGAACTGAATGCCCGTCTGGCTATGCTGACAGGTGAGAAATTAAGCGGATCGGCTCTTTCCTTGCAACAGAAGGCTTTCGCTTACCTTCATCAATCAGCTTTGGACGAGTATAAGGAAATCCTGAAAGCACAGAAAGACGGTGTGAAGTTTACTGGCGTTTCGGGCAGTATTCTGCAATATTTGTATCTCATCGCTATTTCGGGAGAGCAGGTACCCGCAGCCAATAAAGCGGCTTATACCTATTATCTTTCTAAGGTAGGAGAATTGCTGACTTCTCCTTCGATGGATACAAAAGCGATTGCCGCCATTGTGCTTGATAAAGCCGGACGCAAGAAGGAAGCGCAGGAATTTGTCGCTTCTCTGAAAGAACATCTGACGAAGACAGATGAACAGGGAATGTTCTTTGCTTTCAACGAGAATCCATATACATGGGGCGGAATGCAGATGCAGGCTCATGTAGATGTGATGGAAGCGCTGGAACAGACAGGTGGCAATACCGATACAGTGGAAGAAATGAAACTTTGGTTGTTGAAGCAAAAGCAGACACAACAGTGGAATTCTCCGGTAGCTACTGCCGATGCGGTATTTGCATTGCTGATGAAGGGCGCTAATTTACTCGACAATCAGGGAGATGTACGGATTGTGATTGCTAATGAAGTGCTGGAAACTGTTAGTCCAAGTAAAACGACTGTTCCTGGATTGGGATATATCAAACGTTCTTTCACACAGAAGAATGTGGTGGATGCCCGCAAGATTGAAGTGGAAAAGAGAAATCCGGGTATTGCTTGGGGAGCTGTGTATGCAGAATTTGAATCTCCTGTCAGTGATGTGAAACAACAGGGCGGCGACCTGAATGTTGAGAAACAGTTGTATGTGGAGCGTACGATGAATAACGTGCCTCAATTACAGCCTATTACTGCCAAAACGGTTCTTCAGGTAGGTGATAAAGTCGTTTCCCGTTTGAGCATCCGCGTAGACCGTCCGATGGACTTTGTACAGTTGAAAGATCAGCGGGGCGCTTGTTTCGAACCGATCGGCAGTATCTCCGGTTATCGTTGGAACAACGGGCTTGGCTATTACGTAGACATCAAAGATGCATCGACTAATTTCTTCTTCGATCATTTAGGAAAGGGTGTATACGTGTTGGAATATAGTTACCGTGTCAGTCGTGCAGGAACTTACGAAACAGGTTTGGCAACTATGCAGTGTGCTTATGCACCGGAATACGCTTCGCATTCTGCTTCGATGACAATTATTATTAAATAGTTCCGGCAGGGGATTTTTATTCTCACCGACGAGCGAGGCGTTCCTCACCGATGAAGAGGGTGTTCCTCACCGAGGAAGGCATCCTTCGTCGGTGAGGAACTTTTTTCTTATAAACAGGGGCTTACAAGGACTGCTATTAAGTAAAGTCTTTTCCCAATCTGTGTTAATCTGTGTAATCTGTGGTGAAAAACTCATCTAAAACCCCTACATTTGTGCACCAAAATAAAAAATATCGCATGAAACGTAGTTTATTATCTATATTATCTTTACTTACTGTCGCTTTGGCAGCCGTTGCCCAACCTCGTATCTCTTCAAATAAAGAGACACATAACTTCGGACAAATTGAGTGGAAACGTCCGGTGACAGTGGAATATACCATCACTAACACGGGAAACCAGCCATTGGTACTGACCAACGTCACAACCTCTTGTGCCTGTGCCGTGGCCGACTGGACTAAAGAACCGATTGCCCCGGGAGGAAAAGGAGTAGTAAAAGCTTCTTTTGACGCAAAAGCGTTAGGACATTTTGAAAAGTCGATAGGAATATATAGCAATGCCAGTCCGAGCTTGGTCTATCTGAAGTTTACCGGTGAAGTCGTGCAGGAAATAAAAGATTATACAAAGCTACTTCCTTATACAATCGGAAATATTCGTTTGGATCGTGATGAGTTTGCTTTCCCCGATGTCTATCGCGGACAGCAGCCTTCATTGACCTTTGATATCGCCAATCTTTCGGATCGTCCTTACGAACCGGTATTGATGCATCTGCCTCCTTATCTGAAAATGGAAGCGGAACCCAAAGTCTTGTTGAAAGGCAAGAAGGGAACTATCAAACTGACGCTGGATGCGAGCCAGCTAAAAGATTACGGATTGACACAGACTTCTGTCTACCTTTCCCGTTTCTCCGGTGATAAGGTGAGCGAAGATAATGAAATACCGGTTTCGGCCATTCTTCTTCCCGACTTCTCTCGTATGACGGAAAAAGATTCTTTGAACGCTCCTGCCATGCACATTTCGGAAACGGATATTGATCTTAGTATCCCGTTGATAAAGAAGAATAAGGTAAGCCATGATATATTGATAGCCAATTCCGGAAAGACTCCGTTAGTCATCAGTAAGTTGCAGGTATTCAATTCGTCGGTAGGAGTGAGCCTGAAGAAGACGGTCCTTCCTCCGGATGGAATGACGAAGCTCAAAGTAACTATTCGTAAGCGTGACGTAGGTAATAAGAAGCATCATTTACGTATCCTGATGATAACAAATGATCCGTTACGCCCGAAAGTTGAAATCAATATCAAACGCTAAATCCTATGATTATGGAACATCCTGAAAATAGTGAAGAATATAAGGGGCTTGTTGTCAATAAAGGCATTGAGCAACCCTCATCTGTGAATCCCTACTTAAAGCGGAAACCTAAGAAACGCCAACTTTCAGTAGCAGAGTTTGTAGAAGGTATCGTAAAAGGTGATGTCACCATATTGAGTCAGGCTGTGACATTGGTGGAAAGCGTAAAGCCTGAACATCAGGCTGTCTCACAGGAAATCATAGAGAAGTGTCTGCCATTTTCCGGTAATTCGATCCGGATTGGTATCAGCGGCGTTCCCGGTGCGGGAAAGAGTACATCCATAGATGTATTCGGTCTGCACGTGCTCGAAAAGGGGGGCAAACTGGCGGTATTGGCCATCGACCCTAGTAGTGAGCGTAGTAAAGGCAGTATCTTAGGGGATAAAACGCGTATGGAGCAGCTTTCCGTACATCCTAAATCGTTTATCCGCCCTAGTCCGTCAGCCGGTTCTTTGGGAGGAGTGGCACGTAAAACACGTGAGACGATTATTCTTTGTGAAGCTGCCGGATTCGATAAGATTTTTGTGGAGACCGTAGGAGTGGGACAGAGCGAAACGGCTGTTCACTCGATGGTTGATTTCTTCCTGTTGATTCAGTTGTCCGGTACGGGCGATGAACTGCAAGGGATTAAGCGTGGTATTATGGAGATGGCGGATGGTATCGTTATCAATAAGGCCGATGGAGATAATCTGGAACGTGCCAAGTTGGCTGCCACTCAATTCCGTAATGCATTACATCTGTTTCCTGCGCCTGAATCCGGATGGATTCCCAAAGTATTGACTTACTCCGGTTTTTATAATCTGGGAGTGAAGGAGGTCTGGGACATGATTTACGAATACATTGACTTTGTGAAAGAAAACGGCTATTTTGAATATCGCCGCAACGAGCAAAGTAAATATTGGATGTATGAAAGCATCAATGAACAACTTCGTGACAGCTTTTATCATAATCCGAAGATTGAAACAATGCTCTTAGAAAAAGAACAGCAGGTATTGAAAGGCAACCTGACTTCGTTTATAGCTGCAAGAAGCTTGCTCGATACTTATTTTGAGGATTTGAAATGAGACTTTAAATGATAATAAGATTCTGATTCTTAAAGAATACATTTAGCATAAGCGGGTAGGAAACGTTAGTCTTTCTACCCGCTTGTACTATTAATGAGGCTTTTCTGCTTTTTCAAGATCAGCTCTTGATTTACTTTGAGTCACAATATATACTCCCAGGAATACAAGTGCGATAGCAATCCCTTTCTCCCAGCCGAAACTTCCGATACCCATCGCGATTGCTGCAATCGTAGCCACGATCGGTTGCATATAATTGTACATACTGACTACCGTAGGACGGAGCAGCCTCTGTGCAGTCATAATGCAGAGATACGCGAGAAAACTACCTCCTAATACGACATAAAGTACCTGTATAATGGCGACAGTGGAAACAGAAGTCCATTGAATCGTAGAAATATCATAATAAGAGAACGGAATATAGCACATTGAAGCATATATGAACATCCATTTATTAATCGTTACTGCCGAATATCGTTGAGACAATCCTTTAAATACAGTCAGGTATATGGAGAAACTGATTTGCGCAACGAGACAAAGCAAGTCGCCAATCAGGCTTCCATTTCCGTTGCTTCCTGCCTGGCTACTCATAATGAGAATGAGCGCTCCCATAGCACCTATAAAAATCCCCAGTACTTTCTTATTGGTAATAGGTTCTTTCAAGTAAATGGCCGCTACAACCATTGTTACAATCGGTAGAGTGGTAGTTACGATAGAAGCATCAATAGGAGAAGTCATAGAAAGTCCGAAGATAAACACTCCTTGATTGAATACTAGCGCAAACAGTGAAGCAAAGAAGATTTTCAGCATATCTTGATGATTCACATGTTCCTGTTTGCAAAACATGGAAAGGATCCAGAAAGCGGCTGCTGCCCCCACCATGCGGAATGTAGTGACAGAAATTGGAGAAAACTCTTGAAGAGCCGACTTACCGATGGGAGACATTAATCCCCACATAACGTTTGCTGTAAGCGCAAACAAATGACCATACAGGTTCTTACTTTTGTCCATGTTGATACTATTTATTTTACCATATCTCTGATATCATTAACAATCAAATAGAGAAAACGGTTGCAAAGGTAGTCTTTTATCGTATGATTTGTTTATATTTGCCTTGATTAAACTTGAATATTATGGAACAACAAGCCAATTATATCCGTCGTATCGAGATACACGGACTATGGGAACGCTTTAATATAGGATGGGATTTGCGTCCCGATGTGAACATCCTCTCCGGCATCAACGGAGTGGGGAAGACTACCATTCTGAACCGTTCGGTGGGATATCTCGAAGAACTTTCCGGTGAAATGAAAAGTGACGAGAAGAACGGAGTGCGTCTCTTTTTCGACAATCCCCAGGCAACCTATATTCCTTATGACGTCATCCGAAGCTACGACCGTCCCCTGATTATGGGTGACTTCACAGCCCGCATGGCCGACAAGAATGTAAAGTCTGAACTGGACTGGCAACTCTATCTCTTGCAACGCCGTTACCTCGATTATCAGGTCAACATTGGTAATAAGATGATTGAAATGCTTTCCAGCACTGATGAAGAAGAACGTCGTAAGGCAGCCACATTGTCTGTAGCTAAACGTCGTTTTCAGGATATGATTGACGAACTGTTCAGCTATACACGCAAAAAGATAGACCGGAAACGGAACGATATCGCTTTCTATCAGGATGGCGAACTATTATTCCCTTATAAACTGTCGTCCGGTGAAAAGCAAATGCTGGTTATCCTGTTGACCGTACTCGTGCAGGACAACAGCCATTGTGTATTGTTTATGGATGAGCCGGAAGCCTCCCTTCATATAGAATGGCAGCAGAAACTGATTGCTATGATACGTGAACTGAATCCGAATGTGCAGATTATCCTGACTACCCATTCGCCTGCCGTCATTATGGAAGGCTGGCTGGATGCCGTGACAGAAGTAAGTGATATATCTACCACCGTAGGGCACAAGCTCGACAAGGATTCTCCCAACTGTAATTTGTAATTCGTAACCTGTAATAGAACAAATGGCAACTTCACTACGAGATAATCTGACTTCTTCTTATTTCAATGCCGCCCATAAGCTTTATCCGAAGAAAGCCCGCCGACGTATCATCGCTTACGTAGAAAGCTATGACGACATCGCTTTCTGGCGCACATTGCTTGAAGAGTTTGAAGACGACGAACACTATTTCCAAGTGATGCTTCCTTCGGCCACCTCCCTGGCAAAAGGAAAAAAGATGGTACTCATGAACACGCTGAATACAGCCGAATTGGGGAGAAGTCTGATTGCCTGTGTGGACAGTGACTATGATTTCCTGTTGCAGGGAGCTACCAATACCTCCCGTAAAATCAACCGGAACAGGTATATTTTCCAAACTTATACCTATGCTATTGAAAACTATCATTGTTTTGCCGAAAGCCTTCACGAAGTATGTGTGCAGGCTACGTTGAATGACCGTTCCATTTTAGATTTCAACTTCTTCCTGAAGAAGTACTCCGAAATTGTATATCCGCTTTTCCTCTGGAACGTATGGTTCTATCGCCAACGGGATACTTATACTTTCCCCATGTACGATTTCCATACTTATACTTCTTTGCGCGAGATTAATCTCCGGCATCCGGAAAAGAGCTTGGAATCCCTTCAACAACGGGTTAATCAGAAGTTGGCAGAGTTGAAAAGGAAATTCCCCCATAACATCAATCAGGTGAATGGATTGCGGACTGAATTTAAAGAGCTGGGCTTGGTGCCGGAAACTACTTACTTGTATATGCAGGGACACCATGTGATGGATAATGTGGTAATGAAACTACTGATTCCGGTCTGCACCGTATTGCGTCGTGAACGGGAGCAGGAAATCAAGCGACTGGCCGAACACAATGAACAGTTCAGAAACGAACTGACTTGTTATCAGAACAGCCAGGTGAACGTAGAAATCATGCTCAAGAAGAATGTAGCCTACAAAAGACTCTTCCATTATGATTGGCTACGGCAGGATATCAGTGAATATTTGGAAGAAGGAAAGAATAAAGAAGAAAAGAAACAGAGATCATAAATAAAAGAAAAACTAAAAAAGAGAGAGACGATTGCTTATGAAAGAAGTAAAAGAAGTGGTTGATACAGTGAGTGTGGCATTGGCAAACGGGCAACCGGAAGAAGCAGGTAATGTAGTGATGCAAGAGGTGAATCATGCTTTGCTCTCGATGGGAGTGGATGAAGCTATGGCTGATAAGATTGATAACTTTATCATTTTATTGTTTATTATTGGAATAGCATTATTGGCTAATCTGATTTGCCGCAAGATTATTCTGCGTACCGTGGCTAAATTGGTGAGACAGACAAAAGCTACTTGGGATGATATTGTATTTAATGATAAAGTAATGGTGAACATCAGCAGGATGGTGGCGCCTATATTGATTTATATATCTATTCCTATTGCCTTCCCCGAACATGCAGACTCTGCTTTGCTTGATTTTCTTCGAAGACTTTGCATGATTTATATCCTTGCAGTCTTTCTTCGCTTCGTCAGTGCTTTGTTCACGGCTGTGTATCTGGTATATAGCGCGCGTGAACAATATAAAGACAAACCTTTGAAGGGGCTTTTGCAGACAGCGCAAGTCATTCTCTTCTTTATAGGAGCTATCATCATTATCAGTATTCTGATAAAGCAAAGTCCGGTAGTGTTGCTGACCGGATTGGGAGCTTCCGCTGCGGTTCTGATGTTGGTTTTCAAGGACAGTATCATGGGATTTGTCTCCGGCATCCAGCTTTCCGCCAATAATATGCTGAAGGTGGGCGATTGGATCACGATGCCGAAATACGGTGCGGACGGTACGGTGATAGAAGTAACATTGAATACCGTAAAAATACGTAACTTCGATAATACCATCACCACCATTCCTCCTTATCTATTGATTAGTGATTCTTTCCAAAACTGGCAGGGAATGCAGGAATCCGGCGGACGTCGTGTGAAACGTTCCATCAATATAGACATGACCAGTGTGCATTTCTGTACACCGGAGATGTTGGCAAAATACCGGAAGATACAACTGTTGAAAGACTATGTGGATGAAACGGAAAAGGTAGTGGAAGAATATAATAAGGAACATCATATCGACAACTCTGTGTTAGTGAATGGACGTCGGCAAACAAACTTGGGAGTTTTCCGGGCCTATCTGACTAACTATCTGAAGAGTCTGCCTACCGTCAACCAAGACCTGACCTGTATGGTACGTCAGCTTCAGCCTACTGAAACCGGTATCCCATTGGAACTTTATTTTTTTTCTGCCAATAAAGTATGGGTTGCCTACGAAGGCATACAGGCAGATGTTTTCGATCATGTGCTTGCCATTATTCCCGAATTCGACTTGCGTGTCTTCCAAAACCCGTCGGGGGCAGACCTGCATCGGATAGGGGTAAAGATAGAAAACTAATCAAACGATAAAACGCTTATAAATTGTAATTACTATGACTACACCGTTATCCAACCAGATTATCCGTGAAATCACTCCTTTGTCAGATAAGGATTGCTTTTACATTGCGGAACGTTATAAAACGGAATTCACTTATCCTATACACAACCACTCCGAGTTTGAATTGAACTTCACCGAAAAGGCTGCCGGAGTAAGGCGGATTGTAGGAGACTCTTCCGAAGTGATAGATGATTATGATTTGGTATTGATAACAGGAAAAGATTTGGAACACGTCTGGGAACAGAACGACTGCCATTCGAAAGAGATACGGGAGATTACGATTCAGTTTTCTTCCGATCTTTTCTTCAAGAGCTTTATCAATAAGAATCAGTTCGACTCTATCCGCCGGATGCTGGATAAAGCACAAAAAGGGCTTTGTTTCCCGATGTCTGCCATACTCAAAATATATCCGTTGCTGGATACGCTTGCTTCCGAGAAGCAAGGATTTTATGCGGTCATTAAGTTTATGACGATCCTGTATGAACTTTCTCTCTTTGAAGAAGAAGCGCGTACCTTGTCCAGTTCGTCTTTTGCCAAGATAGATATTCATTCGGACAGCCGGCGTGTGCAGAAAGTGCAGGAGTACATCAATACACATTATCAGGAAGAAATACGTCTGGGGCAGTTGGCTGATATGGTTGGGATGACGGATGTGTCATTCAGCCGCTTTTTCAAACTGCGTACAGGCAAGAATCTTTCTGATTATATCATTGATATTCGGCTGGGCTTTGCTTCCCGGTTGTTGGTAGATTCTACAATGTCTATTGCCGAGATTTGTTATGAGTGCGGTTTTAATAACCTTTCCAATTTCAACCGGATCTTCAAGAAGAAAAAGAGTTGTTCGCCCAAAGAGTTTCGTGAGAACTACCGGAAGAAAAAGAAACTGATTTAGTGTATTCATCCTTATGAACTAATTCGCCGAATACGGAGAATTAGGTTTCGATATGCATAAAATTAATCGTCTGACGGTTGTTATCTTTTCGTCTGACTACTGTTGAACTTTCGTCTGACAATTGTCAGACGAAAGTTCAACAGTAGTCAGACGATTAATTTTATGCATAATGAGAGATAAAAGAGTGAAGTTCCGGTCTTAAATTTGCTTATAAACAAGTTAAACTAATAGCGTAAGTGATTGATAATACGTTTGTAACATCTTGTCATCATCTTGCAACGACTCTTTCAATAGATTGTATTTATTTCGTCTTATAGTTGTAATGCTCACCCTCTATCTTTGCCGACGTAATTAAAACGTAGAGCAAAGTTAGATGAAAAAACTATTTCTTATCCGATTTTCAGTGGCGGCCTTCTTTTGCCTGTTGTGTGTACTTCCTGCATTGGCTGCCAATATCAAGATTAAAGGAGCTGTGAAAGACAAACTATCCAAGGAACCTTTGATAGGAGCTACGATACGTTTGCTCGGAACTCAAGCCGGAGCAGTGACCGATATGGAGGGCAATTTCGAATTGAACAGTATGGGCATTCTGGAAGGTATGTATGATATTGAGATTAAATATGTAGGCTACAAAACAGAAGTGCGCCATAAAGTGCGTGTGGAGAATGGAAAACAGGTGATACTGAATCTGGAGTTGGAAACCGATGCACAGGAACTTGCCGATGTGGTGGTTGTAGCTAAGAAGAATAGGGAAAATGAGAATATGCTGTTGCTCGAACAGCAAAAAGCAGTCATTGCCGTACAATCTGTTGGTGTCAGGGAGCTTTCCCGCAAGGGTGTTTCGGATGCAGAAGGTGCTGTGACGAAAGTTGCCGGAGTGTCTAAACAAGACGGAGTGAAAAATGTCTTTGTCCGTGGATTGGGAGACCGGTACAATGCAACTACTTTTAATGGATTTGCTCTTCCTTCCGAAGACCCGGAATATAAGAATATCTCTCTTGATTTCTTCGGTACGGACATTATTCAGTCCGTAGGCGTAAATAAAGCATTCAACGCGGGAGGCAGCAGCGATGTCGGAGGGGCAACCATTGATATCGTATCCAAAGAACTCATTGGTAGCGGTAATCTGGGATTCGGCATTTCCGGTGGCTTGAATACACAAACGGTAGCAGCCGATTTTCTGAAACAGGATGGAGTGAACTTCATGGGCTTTGCTAATCGCACCGAACCTGCCGATGAAAACTCATGGAACTTCAGAAATAAGTTAGACCCTTCCGCTCAACATTTGCAAATCAACCGGAGTTACAGTATTTCCGGAGGTAAACGATTCTATGTCGGAAAAGACAAAAATCCACTTTCTTTCTTCCTGACTGCCGGACATACGACGGACTATCAGTATACGGATGAAATCATACGTAATACAACTACCGGCGGTACGGTCTACAAAGATATGAATGGAAAGAAGTATGCGGAGAATATCAGTCAGCTGGCACTTGCCAATGTGGATTTCGATATGCAGAATCGTCATCACATCAGTTATAATTTGATGATGATTCATGCCAATACCCAGTCGGTGGGCGATTACAACGGTAAGAACTCGATTTTTAGTGACGATTATGAAAACCTCGGATTCACCCGTCGCCAACAAACGAATGATAATATGCTGATCGTTAATCAACTGATGACTAACTGGGGATTGACCAAATCATTAAGTCTCGATGCAGGTGCTTCCTATAATATGGTGAAAGGGTATGAACCGGATCGTCGTATCAATAACCTGACTAAAGCGGAAGACGGCTATACGTTGCTAAGGGGCAACTCACAACAGCGCTATTTCTCAACTTTAGATGAAGACGACTTGAATGTAAAAGCAGGCTTGGTCTATCGTCTGAAAGATAATATAGACGAAATTTCGAATATCCGTTTCGGATATACAGGCCGATTCGTAGATGATAACTTCAAAGCTACGGAGTATAACCTGACCGTAGGACATGTTTCTACCATCCCTTCTTTGGACGACTTCTCGCTTGACGATTATTATAATCAGGAAAACTTTGCTTCCGACTGGTTCAAGATACAAAAGAACTTAGATGAATATACCGTGAAAAAGAATATCCATTCCGCTTATGCCGAGGCTACCTACCAGTTTACTCCCCGTTGGATTGTGAATCTGGGAATGAAATACGACAAGGTAGATATTGAAGTGGATTACAATGTGAATCGTGGAGGTTCTAAAGGAAACAATACCATCCAAAAAGATTATTTCCTGCCCAGCTTGAATCTCAAATACAATCTGAATGATAAAAACTCGCTTCGTCTGGGAGCTAGTAAAACATATACGCTTCCGCAGGCAAAGGAAATATCTCCTTACCGTTATGTCGGCGTGAACTTCAACAGTCAGGGGAATCCCAATCTGAAACCTTCGGATCATTATAACCTTGATCTGAAGTGGGACTTTAATCCCACTCCGACCGAGTTGATTTCTCTCACAGCTTTCTATAAATTGATTAAGAATCCGATATCCCGCATCGAAGTGGCAAGTGCCGGAGGTTATCTTTCTTATGAGAATATAGCGGATAAGGCAACCGTGGCAGGAGTGGAGATAGAAATACGTAAGAATCTGTTTGTCCGTCCGGTGAGTAATGCTGCGCACGGAATGAATAAACTCTCTTTGGGATTGAATGGCTCTTATATCTACACGAATGCAAAAATGCCTTTGGCAACGGTTACCACCGGTTCGCAACTGGAAGGAGCTGCACCGTGGATTGTCAATTTCGACCTCTCGCATAACTTCACGAAAGGAGAACGCAGTTTTGTCAATACATTGGTACTTAATTATGTGAGTGATAAGATATATACCATTGGCACGCAGGGGTATCAGGATATGATGGAGCAGGGAGTACTGACACTGGATTTTGTGTCCCAAGCCAAACTGAACAAGCATCTTTCGCTTAACCTGAAAGCCCGCAACCTGCTGAATCCCTCTTATAAGTTAAGCCGCAAAGCGAACGAAAACGGGGAAAAGGTGATATTGAATGATTATAAGAAAGGAATAAATATAAGCCTGGGAGTGTCGTGTACATTCTAAGCCGGGTGATGAAATAAGATTATTAACTAATAATGAAAGCAAAATGAAAAGATTGTTTGTGAACTTTATGACGTTTGCCGTTATGGCAACAGCACTTACATTGACTGCATGTAGCAGTGATAGTGATGGAGACGGTGATGGTAACGGAGATGGTGGAAACAACGGTGGGACCGGTAGCTCTATTGTTGTGGGCGAAAATATCCTGTCCGGCACGCTGACCGGAGAACAGACACTGGAAGCTAAGGAATATATTCTGAACGGAACGGTAGTCATTGAAAATGGAGGCCGTCTGAATATCCCTGCCGGAACAACGATTAAGGCTCGCGAAGGTTTCAGCAGTTATCTGCTGGTAGCACAGGGCGGTAAACTTTATGCTGACGGTACAGCTGATAAACCGATTGTTTTCACTGCCAATTCAACAACCCCTACATCCGGCTATTGGGGAGGAATCATTATCAATGGTAAAGCTCCGATTTCCGGTTCGAACGCCAATAAGAGTGATACAGGTCTGACGGAAATCGACAACAACTATAAATACGGTGGTAATGTCGATAATGACAATTCCGGTTCACTGACTTATGTGAAAATCTGCTATGCCGGTGCCCGCTCTACTGCCGATATCGAGCACAACGGATTGACACTGAACGGTGTTGGAAACGCTACCAAGATTGAGAATATCTACATTCTTGAGAGCGCGGATGATGCCGTCGAATTCTTTGGCGGTACGGTGAATGTAACCAACTTGTTGGCTGTGAACCCGGATGATGACATGTTCGACTTCACTCAAGGATATTCCGGTAAATTGAAAAACTGCTATGGCGTTTGGGAAAGCGGTTATACCAGTACGGAAGCAGATCCGCGCGGCATTGAAGCAGATGGTAACTTGGATGGTGACTATTCGGATCATTTACGTCAGTCGGATTTTACGGTTGAAAATATGACAATCGTAAATAATGCTGCCAATACAACGGATAATGTAGACCGTATGCAAGATGTGATTAAAATCCGTCGTGGAGCAAAAGCTACGATCACCAATGCCCTTGTCAAAGGTTCAGGCGGTACAATCGATTTGATTGATATGAATGACAGTAAAGGTGCAGGAAATGCTGCTTCCAGCATCAGCATCACCCATACATTGAACTTTAAGAATAAGCTGAACGGTACATTGAATACATTTACCGAGCCAACTACGAATACAGGTGCAGATGCATCCCTGTTCACTTGGAGCGGATATAATATTTCCTCATTATAATAAGATATAGGTTAGCGGAGTCCGTATTTTTCAATAGGAGGTGTGGGAGAATTTGTAGCAAACAGATTCTCCCATATTCTATTTATTTATTTTCGTAATCTTCTTTTAGCTTTTTTATTTGCTCCTTTATGGTATGAGTGATTACCTTTTTTGTATATTTGTCAACCTATTGTTTTACAATGATACAAAATATGCAAACAGACAACGAGCGATACAGAAAAATGGCTTCTCTTGCACAAATCGGGTGGTGGGAAGTAGATTTAACGGCAGGATATTATTTATGTTCCGATTATCTTTCTGATCTTTTGGGATTGGACGGCGACACCATCTCTACTTCGGATTTTCTGAACCTGATACGTGAAGATTATCGCAAGCAGATTGCCCAGGAGTTCCGGGCAAATTCTTCTATCCATAAGGACTTTTATGAACAAACTTTCCCTATTCATTCAAAATATGGCGAGGTCTGGTTGCATACCCGTCTGGCTTTTCGTGAGAAGGGTACAGGTGTTGATGGAGGTGATAAGGCTTTCGGAATAATCCAGCGCGTTGAGGCTCCCAAGGAAGAAGATCAAAGGGATGCATTAAGGCGTGTGAATGATTTGCTTTGTCGTCAGAATTTTGTTTCGCAATCGTTGCTTCGTTTCCTACGTGATGAGGCAGTAGAATCTTGTATCGCAGATATTTTGAGAGATATTCTGAATCTTTATAATGGAAAAGGACGTGTTTATATTTTTGAATACGACGAAATTTATGCCCATCATAGTTGTATCTACGAAGTTGTTTCTGAAGGGGTATCGGCAGAGATAGACAATCTGCAGGACATGCCTGCCAGTGAGTCAAAATGGTGGAGTGAACAGATATTATCGGGCAAGCCGATTATTTTAAATACACTGGAGCAGTTATTAGAAGAGGCTCCTGATGAATATCAGATTCTTGTAGTTCAGGGAATCAAATCGTTAATGGTGACTCCTTTGATGACAGGCGACCGCGTTTGGGGATATATGGGGATTGATTTGGTTGAGACTTACCATGACTGGAGTAATGAAGATTTTCAATGGTTCTCCTCATTGGGAAATATTATAAATATCTGTATCGAGTTGCGTAAAACTAAGGACAAGGTAATCCGTGAACAGACTTTCCTAAATAAGCTGTTTCATTTTATGCCGATGGGATATATACGTATGTCCATTATCCGTGACGAGAATAATAAACCTTGCGATTATCGGGTGACGGATGCGAATGAGGTCAGTTCAACCTTCTTCGGGCTTCCTTTGGAGTCGTATATTGGTTCTTTGGCATCTGAAAAGCATCCTGACTATCTCCAAAAACTTAATTTTCTGGAAGAAATACTGGATAGTAATTCTTATAGAGAGAAAGATGAATATTTCCCTCGAACGGAACGGTATACGCATTGGGTTATTTATTCTCCCGGAAAGGACGAAATAGTCGGTCTATTCCTCGATTCTACGGGATCGGTACAAGCTAACCGGGCATTGGATCGTAGTGAAAAACTCTTTAAGAATATCTTTGCTAATATTCCGGCAGGAGTAGAGATCTACGATAAGGACGGCTATTTGATAGATTTGAATAATAAGGATTTAGAAATATTCGGTGTAGTGAATAAATCGGATGTGATAGGGGTTAATTTCTTTGAGAATCCGAATGTGCCGCAGGGGATTCGTGATCGTGTGCGGAATGAAGATCTGGTGGATTTCAGACTTAATTATTCTTTTGAGCAAGCAGGAGGATATTATGAGACAAGCCGTTCTAATGTGATAGAACTATATTCGAAGGTTAGTAAACTATATGATAATGAGGGCAACTTCAGCGGATATATTTTAATAAGCATTGACAATACGGAGCGTATTGATGCAATGAACCGTATTCGTGATTTTGAGAATTTCTTCTTGATGATATCCGATTATGCAAAAGTAGGATATGCCAAATTGAATCTCTTGAACCGCAAAGGTTATGCTATAAAACAGTGGTATAAGAATTTAGGTGAGGAGGAAGATATTCCTTTGAGTGAGGTGGTAGCAGTTTATAGCCAAATGCATCCCGAAGACCGCAAGCGTTTCCTCGATTTTTATGATGGAGTCAGAGACGGAAAAAGGAGGCATTTCCAAGGGGAGATGCGTATTCGTCGTCCCGGAACGAAGAACGAATGGAATTGGGTCAGCAGTAATGTGATGGTCACCAATTATAAACCGGAAGAAAATGAAATAGAAATCATCGGTATCAATTATGACATTACAGAATTGAAGGAGACTGAAGCCGAATTGATTCAGGCACGTGATAAAGCAGAGATGATGGATCGTTTGAAAAGTGCTTTCCTTGCCAATATGAGTCATGAAATCCGTACGCCGCTGAATGCCATTGTCGGTTTCTCCGATTTGCTGGTAGAAACTGAAGAGCTGGCAGAACGTCAGGAGTATATTAAGATTGTACGTGAGAATAATGAACTTTTGTTGCAATTAATTTCAGATATACTCGATTTGTCAAAGATTGAAGCGGGTACATTTGAGTTTACTAACGGAGATGTAGATGTAAATCTGTTATGTGAGGATATTGTCCGCTCTATGGGGATGAAAGCGAAAGAAGAGGTGGAACTGGTGTTTGATGATCATCTTCCGGTTTGTCATGTCATTAGTGACCGTAACCGTATACATCAGGTGATCTCTAACTTTGTTAACAATGCAATGAAGTTTACCTCTGAAGGTAGTATTCATGTGGGATATAAACTAAAAGATGGCGAATTGGAATTCTATGTTGAAGATACAGGCATCGGTATTGAAAAAGAGCAGTTGCCACATATCTTTGAGCGTTTTGTGAAGCTTAATTCTTTTGTACACGGTACAGGATTGGGACTTTCTATCTGTCAGAGCATCGTTGAACAATTAGGTGGGCGGATTGGCGTTGATTCTGAAAAAGGAAAAGGATCAAGGTTTTGGTTTACTATTCCCGGAGTGATCGTGACGGAAGAGATGAACTGTGCCCGGTAGAGTGGTAATAAGGCAGGTGAATATCTTCCTTCCTCATTAATAAAAGCGGCTTTTATATAGAAGAAACGGTCTTGGTTTTGATGTCGATTGATACTGACATGAAACCAAGACCGTTTCTTTGGTGAAAAGGTGTAGTCCGTTTAAATTCCGAACGACAGTTTATCGATAGATTGATATACGATACTTGCAATACCCAGTCCGATGATACCCAATGTGCAAAGTGCCAGTCCCCATTTTGTGCAACGATCGCTGCGGAAAGTAGGAATCGGGTTGTCGGAAGGAGTGATGTACATTGCTTTTACAATCAATAGATAGTAATACAACGAAATCACTGTATTTACCAATGCGATGAATACCAGCAAGTGGAAACCTGCATCGAAAGCAGCCATGAAGATAAAAAACTTAGAGAAGAATCCGGCAAACGGAGGGATGCCTGCCAATGAGAACAGAGACAGAGTCATCAAGAGAGCGATTTTAGGATTCGTTTTATAAAGTCCTGCGTAATCTTCGAGCGTGAATTTCTGACTGCGTAATGCCACGATAGTGATAACGGCAAATACTCCGAGGTTGGCGGCAGCGTACACTAATACATAATATACCAATGCCGTCATGCCTTGTGCTGTGCCTCCGATAACGCCTAACATAATATATCCCGCTTGCGAAATACTGGAGAACGCCATCAAACGTTTCAGGTTTTGCTGACGGACAGCAAATATATTTGCAATAGTGATAGAAGCGATGGTTACCCAATAAAGTACTTCCTGCCAGTCATTAATCATTGGAGCGAATACTTTGATAAGGACAGCCAATAAAACAAATGCTGCCGATCCTTTTGATATAACACTCAAATAAGCGGTAACTGTACTCGGAGCGCCTTCGTAAACGTCTGCTGTCCATAAGTGGAACGGAACCAGTGACAACTTGAATGCCATTCCTGTGAAGAAGAATATAAATGCCATGATCTGTAACGGATTTCCGTCGATATGGGCAGGGAGGTCATCGAAATAAAGAGTCCCGGCAGAACCATAGATCATGGACAGACCAAACAACAGCAATGCACTGGAGAAAAGAGCTGTCAGAATGTATTTGGCACCTGCTTCGGCAGAGTTGTGACGGTATTTATCGAAGGCAATCAATGCTGCCATCGGAATAGAAGCTGTTTCAAGACCGATGAAGAACATCAGGAAATGTCCGGCGGAAATCATGAGATACATACCAAACAAGGTAGAGAGTGTAAGCACATAGAATTCTCCTTGTTTGAATGAAGTGTCTTCTCTTTTCATCCACTCGTGCGCCATCAGGAAAACAATCAGTGTACCGACATTCAGGATCGATTTAACAACTGTGTGCATCGGTACATAGTGATACATACCACCGAATGCATCGGTAGCAGTTCCCGGAATCAAGTTGATAGCCGTATGGATAGCCATCAGAATAACGGGCAACATAGTGTTCAGGCGTGCTTTCCCACTATTTTTGTGTGCATCCGGACTCATGAAGAGGTCAGCTAGAAATAGCAGCAGTAAGACAGCTATGAGCGACAGCTCTTCTCGCATATTTAGAAATTGTGAATAATCCATCTTGTTTATTTATGAATTAAGAATTATGATTTATGAGTTAGGGGATTAGTTGTGAGACAACCGGTAATACGCTTTCACCAATCATGTGGCTAACCCAGAAAGGAGCCATACCTAGTCCGGCAACGCAAACGATGAGGCAGATAACGGCTACACGTTCGTCCCAAGTTGCGTCGGTCAGTTCGAGGTGATGTTTGTTGGTGCAGGTTCCGTATAGAATCTTACCTACCAGGCGCAGGATGTAGACTGCGGTAATCACAATCGAAGAGCAGGCGATGATGGTCAGTGTGCGGTGAAATACGTCGTTGTTCTGGAAAGAGCCGACGAAGATGGTCATTTCAGCAATGAAACCGCTTAATCCCGGCAGACCGAGGTTGGCAAGACCGGCAATCACATAACATACACTAAGGAACGGCATAATTTTCATTAAACCGGCAAGTTCGCGAACGTCACGTGTGTGTGTACGTCCATATATCATACCGATCAGAGCAAAGAACAAGGCTGTCATTAATCCGTGTGAAAGCATTTGAAGGATTGCTCCTGTTGCTGCTGTCTGGTTTAGCATCAGAATGGCGAAAAGAACCAGTCCGCAGTGAGATACGGATGAATAAGCATTGATATATTTCAAGTCGGTCTGTACGCAAGCGGAGAAGGCTCCGTAGACTACAGAGATACCTGTCAGTATCAGGAATATCCAGGAAAGTTCGTTGGCTGCTTCCGGCATCAGATACATGGCGATACGGAAACATCCGTAACCTCCCAGTTTCATCAATACTCCGGCATGAAGCATGGATACGGCAGTCGGGGCAGAAGCGTGACCGTCAGGACTCCATGTGTGGAACGGGAAAAGGGCGCCCAATACACCGAAGCCGAGGAAAGTCAGCGGGAACCAGATGCATTGCTGTGCAAAAGGTATGTTGTGCAACTGTGCAATTTCGAGAAGGTTCATGGTGGTTGCTCCCGAGCCGAAATAGATTCCGAGAATACCGATCAATAGGAAAGCGGAACCGCCCATCAACATAAGGGTCAGTTTCATGGCTGCATATTCTTTACGTCCTGATCCCCATACACCAATCAGCAGGTACATCGGTATCAACGCAATTTCATAGAACATGAACATGGTGAACAAATCGACGGATATAAAGAATCCGAATACTCCCATAGACAACAGGGTGAACCAGAGGAAATATTCTTTCGTCAGCGGTTGCAGGCGCCAGGAAGCGAATGTACCGGTGAATACGATGACAGCAGACAATAACAACATGGCTACCGAAATTCCGTCAACACCTACTGAATAAGATATGTGAAGCGGGGCATACCAAAGCGTATCTGCACGGAAAAGCATTTCTGCCGTGTTTCCGGCGCTACGCTCTCCCAGATACAGGAATGTAAGTACGACGGAGGCAATCAGAAGTGCCGATGCGCCAGTAACCATAACCCCCCGGATGGCTTTGATTCCTCGTGCTGCCCAAAGTCCGGCCAGCATCAATAAGGGGATAAGTACGAATATGGATAAGAAATTCATCTTTATGATTTACTATTTAAAGATTTACTATTTACTATTTAGAGAATCAGCAGTAGGATAAGTGCCAATGCACCGCAAAGGAACACATACGCATATTGTTGTACCTGACCGCTCTGCAAACCACGAATCTCGTCGCTTGTTGTGTTAGTGGCCCATGCCAGGAAGTCAAAGAATCCATCCACTACATGACGGTCGAACCATGCGATAGGAGTAGAGATGCAGCGGAAGATAATCTTATGCGTAATAAACTGGTAGATATCATCAATATAGAAGCGATTATAGGCTGCCTTGTGCAGACCTTTGAATCGTTTTGCCAACGAATCAGCAACAGGCTGTTTGGCATTCTTGTACATCCATGTAGCGATTGCAATCGAAATAATCGCAATAACAACGCTCGTAATAGCTACTGACGGATCGAGATGGATAGAATAAGATTCACCATTCGAACTGATGAAGTGTCCGAAAGGAATAAATCCTGCTCCACAAGTTACAACAGCCAGGAACATTAACGGGAAAGTCATAGCCAACGGACTTTCGTGTGGTGTGTGATGTGCATGAAGTTCTTTGTTTTCCTTGCCCCAAAAAATACCGTAGTAAAGGCGGAACATATAGAAAGCTGTCATTGCAGCGATGACTGTCATCACCCATCCCATTACAGGGCTGTATTGGAAACAAGCAGCCAGAATTTCATCTTTCGAGAAGAAGCCCGAGAACGGAGGAATACCGGCAATAGCCAGACAAGCAATCAGGAATGTCCAGTGAGTGATCGGCATATATTTGCGTAAACCTCCCATAGCGGACATTTCATTAGAATGTACGGCATGAATGATGCTACCTGCACCGAGGAAGAGCAATGCCTTAAACATGGCATGTGTGAAAAGGTGGAACATGGAAGCCATGTAGCCCAAACCTCCTTCGTGTGGATTCATGGAAGTACAAACACCCAGAGCTACCATCATAAAGCCAATTTGTGAAATGGTAGAGAAAGCCAGTACACGTTTAATGTCTGATTGTACGCAAGCCACACTTGCCGCGTAGAATGCTGTAAATGCACCTACCCAAGCAACCATGTGCAGCGTATTCGGTGCGTATGTAATGAAAAGTGGGAACATACGTGCCACCAGATATACACCGGCAACTACCATGGTAGCCGCATGAATCAATGCGCTGACCGGAGTAGGACCTTCCATTGCATCCGGCAACCAGATATGCAACGGGAACATGGCACTTTTACCGGCACCACCGACAAACATCAGTCCGAGAGCCAACGGAAGCATAGAAGCTCCACCGCTTATCAAGGATACTGTATCCGGAGTGAATCCGAATGTACCACCGTAATATCCGTAAATCAGGATACCGATCAGGAAGCCCAAGTCAGCAAAGCGAGTAACAATAAACGCTTTCTTGGAAGCAGCGATGGCAGCCGGTTTTGTATAATAAAAACCGATTAGCAGGTAAGAACTTACCCCCACCAGCTCCCAAAAAAGGTACATCTGGAAGATGTTGGTTGCAACGACCAATCCCAGCATAGACATGGTAAATAGGGATAGGAAAGCGTAATAACGTTGAAAACCGACTTCTCCTTTCATGTAACCGAAAGAGTAGATATGTACCATCAGTGACACTGTAGAGATGACGATCAACATCATTACCGATATAGGATCGAGCAAGATGCCCAAGTCGAAGTGTAAAGTCTCTGTAAAAGGAAGCCACGTGAAGTTGTAAGGCATCAGTGTGGCGAATGTTCCGTCTTCCAGTCGTGGAGCGGAGAAATATTGGATAGCTGTAACGTAGGATAGTACTGCTACTGCTCCCAGTATCAGCGTACCGATTGTACCCGCTGTCCGGTGGGACATCCATTTACCTCCGATTCCCAATATGAGAAAGGAGAAGAAAGGAAGAAGGAGTATTAGAATTGTTAGTTCCATACAGTTTTATTTAATTACTTGAGTTATTATTATTAATTCTTGGTCTTATAGCTGATAATCACTATACTCGGACCTTCTGTTTGGTTTCCCGGTGTGAAACTAGTTGTTCCTCGGTGAGAAACACTTTGTTTCTCGGTGTGAAACGAAGTGTTTCAAGGGATGAAACACCTTGTTCCTGGGAATGAAACAAATCACCACTTCAACTCGTCCAGATTGCGCACCTGAATGCTTCGAAGATTACGATAAATGTTAATCATGATGGCGATAGCTATTGCAGTTTCCGCAGCCGAGATGGCGATGGAAAAGAGTGCAAAGAAATAACCCTCCATTCCCCCCGGAAAAAGGAAACGATTGAATACGGCGAAGTTGATGTCCGTAGCATTCAGCATTAACTCTACAGAAATCAGGATAGCCAGTGTATTTCGGCGGGTAAAGAATCCATAGATTCCTGCAAACATCATGATGGTAGAAACTACCAGGTAATATTCCATGTGTATCATATTCGAACTCTATTTTGATAGTTAATACTTAAAATTCCTATCTCTTACGTGCAATCATGATGCCACCGATGATACACGCCAGCAATAATATGCTGACAGCTTCGAAAGGCAATACATAACCGTATTTGTCACTACTTAATAAAGCGTTCCCGATAGCATGAATGCTAATTTCTTGCGGGGCCAAATTAGCTGTCTGCATGAAATCGTGCTTCAGTGTGATAAAAAGGATAATGGCTAAACCGGCAATCATAGTGAAGAGTCCGGCTAAGACTTTACTTCGTTTTGCTTTCTCGGCCCGGTCGCCTTCTCCACTGGTCAACAGGATGGAGAATACATAAAGAACGACGATACCACCGGCATAAACCATAATCTGAACGGAACCCAGAAAGGTGTAACCCAGCAAAAAATAGATGCCGGCCGTGCCGAAGAGCACGAAGAGCAGGTAGGTGGCCGAGCGTACGATACGTTGGGTAGTCACCGTCATGATGGACATAGCAATAATAAATGCTGCCAAAAAGTAGAATACTACTGTTTCAAGTGTTGATCCCATATCTAAACTTCTTTTTTCTTTTCTATTACTTTACTACCGTCGTGGTTCAACTTCAGGACAAGTTTCGTCCGGTCGAAGACTGCATGTTCGAAGTTCTGATCGAACGTGATGGCATCGTGCGGACAAGCATTGACACAGAGCTGGCAGAACATACAGGCACCCAAATCATATTCATAGGTTGCCAGGATTTTCTTCTTCTTTCCATCTTCTGTTTCGACGGTTTCGCTGGTCACTTTGATTGTATCGTTCGGACAGGCCATTTGACACAGTCCGCAAGCTACACAGCGATGTTCATTATTCTCATTGTGGGGCATATTCAGCGTACCACGGAAACGGTCGAACATTTTCAGCTCTTTCCGGTTTTCGGGGTATTGCTCGGTCACTTTCTTACGGAAGTATACCTTGATGCTGGTTTTCATACCCGTTGCCAGTGTACTGATGCCATGCACCAGACCACCTAAGTACGTATATTTTTTATCTTTATATTCCATAATTTTCATTTATCAAAAGTGGAAGCCGAAAGCTACGCAGCATGCCATTAGTAATAGATTTACCATAGAAATTGGGACCAGGTATTTCCATTCCAGATTCAAGATCTGGTCGATACGCAAGCGTGGGAAAGTCCATTTGATCCACATCAAAAGGAATACCACAAAGAATGCTTTGGCGAAGAACCAGATAAAGCCCGGAATATAATCCATTACAGCATTAAATCCATCCAAACCAACAATGTGCAGCGGCATCCATCCTCCCAGGAAGATAGTGGCGGCAACACTGGCTACGATAAACAGATTCAAATATTCTGCCAGATAGAAGAAACCGAAGCCCATACCAGAGTATTCAGTATGATATCCGGCAGTCAACTCACTTTCTGCTTCGGGAAGGTCGAACGGGCCACGGTTACATTCTGCATTTCCGGCAATCAGATAGATGATGAAAGCAATGACCGCAGGAATATGTCCCTTGAAGATGAACCAACCATTAGCTTGTCCTTCTACGATTTCAGAAAATTGCATGGTTCCCGTCAGCACTACCATTGTCATGATACTCATACCAACCGAAAGTTCATAACTGATAATCTGTGCACCACTTCGCATGGCACCAATCAAAGAGAATTTGTTGTTACTACCCCAACCGGCCAGCAAGATACCGACAACTCCAATGCTGGAAGCTGCCAACAGGAAGAACACGCCTACATTAAAGTCCAGAATCGCCGCACCTTTATTAAAAGGAATACAAGCGAAAGTCAGGAATGAAGCGATAATCACCATGAATGGAGCAAGATTGTAAAGGAAATGGTCGGCGCCCTTCGGCATGAAGATTTCTTTGGTCAGCATTTTGAGCACGTCGCAGACCACTTGGATAGAACCCCATTTACCAACACGATTCGGACCAAGACGGCACTGGAAGAAACCGCAAACCTTACGCTCCATGTAGATCAATATGATAGCCAGGATGGCATACAGTGCTACGAGGCACACGCCGACAGTTACACATTCTATAAAGATGGCTAGTCCCTCCGGCATAAGGGAGAGTAGTAGCTCATGTATCCAGTTTGTTACTATACTAAAGTCGAACATATATTTTAAGACCTAATAATTAATACTTATCTATCAATATCCGGAACGACATAATCTATTGTTCCGCCAATAGCAATTAAGTCAGCAATCTTCGTTCCCCGGCAGATGGTGTCAATTGCGGCAACAAGCGGCAATCCCGTAGCACGGTAGTGCAGGCGGTAAGGCGTTTTGTCACCCTGACTTTCCAGGAAGACACCAAATTCACCACGACTTCCTTCTACTGCTGCATAGTAACTGCCTTCCGGAACACGGATGATAGGTTTCATCTTCTCCTGATAAGGTCCCTCGGGAATATTGTCTATTAATTGCTCAATGATGTTCAGACTTTCCATGATCTCATCCATACGCACCAGGTAACGGGCAAAGCAGTCACCTTCCGTATAAACGATTTCTTTGAAATCGACTTTGTCATATACACCGTATGGCATTCGTTTACGTACGTCACACGCCCATCCTGATGCACGGCCTGTACCTCCGGTACAACCGAAAGAGATGGCATCTTCACGGCTTAACACACCGACGCCTTTCATACGGCTCTGTGCGATGATGTTACCCGTGAATATATCGTGATATTCGTGGATAATTCCTCTCATATATGGAATGAACTCTTTTACTCGTTTGACGAAGTTAGGATGAAGATCAGCCTGTACACCGCCAATCGTATTGTAGTTCATAATCAGACGTCCGCCGCAAGTTTCTTCAAAGATATCGAGAATTTTCTCGCGGTCACGGAATCCATAAAAGAATGCTGTCAACGCTCCTAAGTCCATAGCAAGACAAGAGTAGAACAGCAAGTGAGAATCGATACGTTGCAACTCGTCCATTATGGTACGGATGTACTGTACGCGTTCACTGACCTCAATGCCCATGGCTTTTTCAATACACATACACAATGCGTGACGATTTTGATGCGCGCCCAAATAGTCCAGACGGTCTGTCAAAGCTAATGTTTGAGGGTAAGTGAGGCTTTCATTCATTTTCTCGATACCTCGGTGGATATACCCGCAGTTCGCATCAATCTTACGAATAATTTCACCTTCCAGAGAAACACGGAAGCGCATTACACCATGAGTAGCAGGGTGTTGCGGACCGATGTTGACTACATATTCTTCTTCGCCGAACAGTTTCTTCTCTTTGTTCTTGATGGTTCCGTCCGGGTTCAGTTCTATTTCTTGCGTCGTATCAAACGTCTCTTCATTGGTCATGCACAGTGGGTTATCCTTTTCCGGATCGTTATCTTTACGCATTGGATAACCGATCCAATCGTTGCGCAGGTAGAGCCGGCGCATATCAGGATGACCGACAAAGGTGATGCCATAAAAATCAAAAACTTCACGTTCGTAGAAGTCGGCTATCTTCCAGATGTCGCTGACAGACGGAATTTCCGGTAGCTCGCGGTTGGTTGTCGCTGTTTTTAGTGCTATCCGTTCGCCTGTAATGGTAGATTCCAGATGGTAGACTACGCCTAAACCGCGGAGTTTTTCCGGAGCGTCTTTCTCATCGGCTACTCCCCAGTCCATACCGGTGAGGCTTTCGAGAAAGTCCATCTGTTTTTCATTTCGCAAGCGCAGCATCTCGTCGTGTAACGCTGCAGGAGCTATAAATTGTATTTCTTGCATAAATCAAATTAAATTAAGAATGAAAAATTAAGAATGAAAAATCTGCCGGGATGTTGCATGCGAATTCTTCATTCATCATTCATCATTCTTCATTTCTTAAATAATCCGGTTTCTTCTCTTTTCTGTTTACTCCACCAAAGAACTTTTCTATTTTCACTTTGCGTTGCAATTGTATCATGCCATAATAGAATGCTTCAGGACGTGGCGGGCATCCGGGAATATATACATCTACCGGAAGAATCTTGTCCACTCCGTTCACTACGTGATAGGACTTCTTGAAAGGACCTCCGCTGACAGCGCATCCGCCTACGGCAACCACATACTTCGGATCGGGCATCTGGTCGTAAAGTCGTTTCAGTACCGGAGCCATTTTATTGGTGATTGTTCCGCATACCATAATCATATCAGCCTGACGCGGACTGGCACGTGCTACCTCAAACCCAAAGCGGGCCATGTCATAACGCGCGGCACCCAGTGCCATAAATTCGATACCACAACAACTGGTTGCAAAGGTAAGCGGCCACAGTGAATTGCTGCGCCCCCAGTTGATAAAGTCGTCAAGTACTCCGAGGGCAACATTGGCTCCTCCAGCATTAAGTTCTTTGACCAACTTTTCCAATGATTCATTGTCGATAAACTCATCATACGGAATAGATTTTATTTTTGGCTTTTTGGTTATTTCCATTCCAAAGCTCCTTTCCTCCAGGCATAAGCAAGACCTAGAACTAAAATGATAAAGAAGAAGAGAACACTAATAAGTCCCTGTGGTCCCATGTCACGCATAACTACCGCCCACGGAAACAGAAAAGCTGTTTCGACATCGAACATAAGGAATAAGATGGCAAACAAGTAGTAGCCTACACGGAACTGCATCCATGATTTACCACGTGTCGGTATACCACATTCATAAGCCTCAAACTTTTGCAGGTTGTATGAACGGGGAGAGATAGCACGCGAGAGGGCTATTACTACACCGACAAAAGCAAGCGCTGTCAGTAAAACAACAACTAAAAATGTAAAATTCATAATTCAATAGCTGTTTAGATTGAATATTATATAGAAATAAGCAATTAGTCTATTCGCCCTATGGAGAATAAAACCAACTGTAATAAATGACGAGCAAAAGAGTCTACTGTACTGTAGGCTAAATGACAATCTTTCTCAACCCATATATATAATAGGAGATAGGATCGTAATAATATGTAGGAGAATGGGATGAAACAGGGTAAGGTGGACTTTGATGTTTGTAATGGTCACAGAAATAAGCGATTAACAAAAACATGCTTTTATCTGTCGGAACATGTGCGACGTCTGTATGACTCATGTCACAGGTTTGCGTCGTATAAAGATTATAAAGGCGTTCCAAAGCATCCTGAATCGGACGATCTTGTGATACATAGCATTTCTCCTGCCGATAAGTCGGGGAGGAAACTTTGCACATATCTTCCATTGCTCCATTAGTTGCACAATGGATGAGCAAAGCCAACACTAAAAGTAGTCCGAATTTTAAGCTTTGTTTCATCTTTCTCTTTTAACGGCTGCAAATATAGAACTAATATTTATACTTTTTGCAAAGTCCGTATAGCAAAAAAGCTTTTTTTAACTCCATATCTTTTAGATTCATTTTTTAGTCAGCATGGTTTCACAAATATCATTTAGAATGGGGTAATTTCTCCATCTTCATTTGTTAAAAGATGCAATAAAAAGAATGATTTACGCTCTTTTTGGCGAATAACACAAAGAAAATACATTTTTTTGCAGATTAAGAAAGAATACATGATTATGAAACGCACACTTTGGTTTATATTTTTCCTTCTAAACTCCTTGTTTTACCTCTATGCAGATAGTGAGAATGATTCTTTGTTGAAGGTGTTGGACAAAGTGATTTCTGAACGTTTGATATATACCCAGAAAAAAGAAGCTACCATAAAAGAATTAAAGAAAAAGAAAGTTGGCCTTAATTCGTTGGAGGATATATACAATTTAAATAAAGAGATTATCCATCAATATGAGACTTTTGTCTGTGACTCGGCAGAACAATACATTCATGAAAATATTGATATAGCAAAAACGATCGGTAATAAAGAATATCTTTTGGAAGAGCAGCTCCGGTTGGCTTTTGTCTATTCTTTATCCGGTTTGTTTATTCAAGCAAATGATATTTTTAAGTCGATAAAATGTGCGGATTTACCCGATCATTTGAAAGCTTTGTATTGCTGGAATCGTATACGTTATTATGAAAATCTCATTAAATACACGGACGATGTACGGTTTTCAAACGAGTATATATCGGAAAAAGAGGCTTATCGGGATACTGTGATGAGCATCTTATTTGACCAGTCGGATGAATATAGAAAAGAAAAAGCTGTGAAGCTTCAAGATAAGGGAAGTACCAAAGAGGCTCTTCTGATTTTGACAGAGATATATGATAAACAAGAGCCGGCATCTCATGGCTATGCTATGATGGCTATGGGACTTGCCAGGGCTTATCGGTTGATTGGGAATTATGCATTGGAAGAAAAGTTTCTAATGCTGGCTGCTATGACAGATACAAAACTGGCTGTCAAAGAGAATGAGGCATTATTGACATTGGCAGTTAATTTATATCATAAAGGAGATATAGACAGGGCTTATAATTATATTAAAGTAGCGTTGGATGATGCCATCTTTTATAATTCCCGTTTTAAGAATACGGTAATTGCCCGCATCCATCCGATTATTGAAAATACATACTTGATCCGGTTGGAAAAACAAAAGCAGAACCTCCGTTTCTATATATTTCTGACTAGCTTGTTTGTGGTAGCTCTTGCTATCACCCTGTATTTTACATATAAACAAACAAAAATTGTATCCCGGGCTAAACGGCATCTTAAAGCTATGAATGAGGAACTGGTCGGGCTGAATAAGAATCTCGACGAAGCTAATCTGATTAAGGAAAAATATGTGGGGTATTTTATGAATCAATGTGCCGTTTATATTAATAAACTCGATGAGTACAGGAAGAATGTGAACAGGAAAATCAAGACCGGACAGATTGATGATTTATATAAGTCATCCTCCCGACCTTTTGAAAAGGAACTTGAAGAACTTTATCATAACTTTGATAAAGCGTTCCTTAATTTGTATCCTAACTTTGTGGAAAAGTTCAATTCTTTGTTGAAACCGGAGGAACGTTATAAACTGGAAAAGGACCAACTGAATACAGAATTACGCATATTTGCATTGATACGGTTAGGAATTACCGATGTTGGACAGATCGCTGTATTTTTGCATTATTCTGTGCAGACAATCTATAATTATAAGAGTAAAGTGAAGAGAATGTCCACTCTTGATAGTAATATCTTTGAGGAGGAGGTAAAAAAGCTTGGTTCTTTGTCTCAAAAATGATTCTATCCGGTTTACCAAAACTAAAAAATGGTCTTGTTGTAAACTATTGATTATTAAGTGTATATACAATAATTGATCTATAAAACGTTTACTTTCCCGCCTACTTCCACTAAGAAGTAGGCTTTTTTCATCTCTATATTTGCATCACAAGATTTTTGATAACTGAATACTAATCTAAAGAAACACACAACTATGAGTTTTTCAGAATTGTATCTTATTTATTATCCCAAACTAGTTCGGTTTGCAAAAGAATTTGTGATGTCGGAAGAGGATGCTGAGAACATAACGCAAGATGTGTTTACAGACTTATGGGAAAAGAGAGAGTCAATGAATCATATTGAGAATATGAATGCTTATCTTTTCAGGCTTGTAAGAAACAAATGTTTGGATTATTTAAAGCATAAAGTATTCGAGCAAAAGTATGTCGAGAATGTGAAGGCTTCTTTTGAGATTGAGTTGAATCTGAAATTGCAATCTTTGGATCGTTTTGATGTATATGATATATCAGAAAGAAATCAGATGGAGAACCTGATACGGGATGCTATCAATAGTTTGCCTAAAAGATGTCGTGACATATTTTTGTTAAGTCGCATGGAAGGATTGAAGTATAGGGAAATATCCGAACGTTTAGGCATTTCGGTAAATACAGTGGAATGTCAGATGGGAATAGCACTAAAAAAGTTGAGAGCAAAACTCAATGTAACATTGGCTGCATAACTTTTTAATGATTTTATCGGTATTTTTTAGGGGTATTTATTGAGATAATCGTTCTTTGATAAAAAAGGACTGTGTATATGGAGAATTGTCTGAATAAATATTTTGCGGATGAATTTACTTCTGATGAAAAAACAGAGTTTCTCATAGAAGTGGAAAACAACGAAAGGCTGAAGGAAGAATTTATAGAAAATCAGACTTTGCTGGCACTCGTTGATTGGATATCTCCGGAATATGAAAATAATAAAGAAGTTGTCCAACATAAATTATATGAATTTATGTGTAGAATGGAGCAACACAAAGATAAATAGGTTTAGGATACCATGAATAAAATTTATATCATATTACTGACTGTTTTCTTTTGTGCAAATGTTTATTCTCAACAAGCTTATTTTGTTGATGGGTATCATGGCGGGATATATGGCCATTATCCGGTAAAGTGGAAAACTCAATTTATTGTGGATCAGCTGGCTATGCATCCGGACTGGCGGATTTGTATGGAGATAGAGCCTGAAACATGGGATACAGTCAGAGTACAGACTCCGGAGGCTTATTTGCGTTTTAAAGAGATGGCTACCAGTGACCAGGTAGAGTTTACGAACCCTACTTATGCACAGCCTTATTGCTATAATATCTCGGGAGAGAGTATAATAAGACAGTTTCAATATGGTATTGCTAAAATAAACAAACATTTTCCGGGGGTGGATTTTGTAACCTATTCGGTAGAAGAACCTTGCTTCACAAGTTGCTTGCCACAAATCCTTAAACAGTTCGGCTTTAAATATGCTGTATTGAAATGTCCCAATACCTGTTGGGGAGGGTATACTGCTGCTTATGGCGGAGAATTGGTTAATTGGGTGGGACCGGACGGGACTGCAATCTTGACCGTTCCCAGATATGCTTGTGAAAAACTAGAGCCGGGATCAACTTGGCAGACAACTGCTTGGGGAAATTCGGATGCTTATTTAAAAGATTGCCGTAATGCAGGTATCAAACACCCCGTTGGTATGTGTTTTCAGGATGCCGGATGGAAAAACGGCCCATGGCTGGGGAGTGGAAAGAACACAAAAAATAACTCTATATATATGACATGGAGAGATTACATTGAAAATGTCTCCATCGGAAAAACGGATGATAACTGGTATTTTTCACAGGAAGATATACATGTGAATCTTATGTGGGGAAGTCAGGTTTTGCAAAAAATAGCGCAAGAAGTACGCGTTTCAGAAAATAGAATTGTCATGGCAGAGAAAATGTCTGTAATGGCTTATCTGGAAAATAAATATATTTGTCGACAGGCAGATATGGATGAGGCTTGGCGTACACTGATGTTGGCACAACATCATGATTCATGGATTGTGCCTTATAATGGACTGAATAGGAAAGGAACATGGGCTGATCAGATTAAGCGATGGACAGACAGTACCAATCATCTTGCAGATGGAATTATTGAGGCATCTATGCGGAGCTTTAATGAAAAGTTTATTCCGCAAAATAATGCTCAACAGCAATATATACGTGTTTTTAATACATTAGGAATGAGAAGAAAGGAAATCGTAAGTGTTCTTCTGCCTACGGAATTTGAAAATGCGGATTTAAGTGTTTATGACTGGAAAGGTAAAGATATAGGTTGTTTGGTAGAAAATGGAGGTAAAGAGATAAGATTATTTTTTGAGGCAGAGATTCCTCCCTTTGGTTATTCCACGTATTGTATAAAAAAGAAAGAAGCCGGTAAGAAAGAGGCTTCGGAGAGTAGATTCGTTTTGGAAGGTAATAAGGTGAATAAACAGGAATACGTGGTTGAAAATGATATGTATAAAATTGTTTTTGACTTATCAAAGGGAGGAACCATAAAAAGCCTGATAGCTAAAAAAGAAGGGAATAAGGATTTTGCAGGTAAAACGGAGAAATATGCCTTAGGGGAGCTACGAGGCTTTTTTTATGAAGAAGGTAAATTTCGTTCTTCTATAGAGACTCCGGCCAAGCTGACAGTAGTAAGGGATAATGTATATGAGCAAAAAATTAAGATAGAGGGTGAGATTGCTTCCCATCCGTTTACACAGGTAATCACTCTCACTAAAGGAACGAGACGGATCGATTTTGATTTGACGGTTGACTGGAAAAAGAATGTAGGTATTGGTGAATATAAAGAGGAACGTTGGCGTGATAATCGTCGGGCTTATTGTGACGATCGGTTTAAACTAAGTGTATTATTCCCGACTGATTTACATTCTCCCCGTGTTTATAAAAATGCACCGTTTGATGTATGCGAAAGCAAACTGACTGATACTTTCTTTGACTCTTGGGATCAAATCAAACATAATATTATACTTCATTGGGTTGACTTGGCTGAACAGGAAGGCGACTATGCTCTGGCTTTATTATCAGACCATACTACTTCTTATTCTTATGGAGAGGACTATCCGCTAGGACTGACTGCTCAATATTCGGGTGGAGGACTTTGGGGACCTGATTATAAAATAACACACCCTTTGAGGATGAAGTATGCAATTATACCTCATCGTGGCAAATGGGACAAAGCATCAATCGCAGATGATAGCGATTGTTGGAATGAACCATTGCTGCATTCTTGCTATCCAGTGGCGAAACCGGAATCGAAATCATTTATTGATTTACAGAATACTGGTTATCAAGTGAGTGCTCTTCAAATGAAAGATGGAAAGGTACTATTGCGCCTGTTCAATTCTGAAGGAGACGAAAGATTACAAAAGGTTACCATTGACATGCCATTATCCGGAGTGGAGGAAGTTGATTTGAATGGACAATGTATCGAAAGAAAGAAGATAAAAACACGTGCAGGTAAATCGGAAATGACGATTTCAATGCCTCGTTTTGGTATTAAGACTTTCGTTCTTAGTTTGACTTAAAATAATTAGATTATTGTTATGTATAAAGCGACTGCTAATCTTTTAATTGTTTGCTTTTTGTGTTGGATGACGGGTTGCTCATCAACCAATACCGTATCGGAAGATTGGGTTCCGACCGATTATGTAAACCCGTTTATTGGTGCCAGTACTAGTGTAGGGGCTGCCGGTGTTTATCACGGATTAGGTAAAACTTTTCCCGGAGCTACGACTCCGTATGGTATGGTACAGGTTAGTCCTAATACAATAACGGGAGGTGATAACGGTTCCGGATACAGTGATGAACATAAGACAATCGAAGGATTTGCCTTTACCCAGATGAGTGGTGTGGGATGGTTTGGTGATTTGGGCAATTTTCTTGTGATGCCTACAACTGGTGAATTATATAAAGTGGCAGGTAAAGAGAATAATGATAGTATAAAAGGATATCGTTCGGCTTATAACAAAGCCACTGAAACGGCTAAGGCCGGATATTATTCGGTAGAATTGACTGATTATCATATCAAAGTAGAAAGTAGTGCGACACCGCACTGTGGAATTTTACATTTTACTTATCCTTCTAGTGACCAATCGCGTATTCAGATTGATTTAGCTCGTAGAGTAGGGGGAACATCTACTTCACAGTATATTAAAGTTGTAGATGATTACACTATTCAAGGATGGATGAAGTGTACACCTGATGGTGGTGGATGGGGTAATGGTGAAGGAAAAGCCGATTATACCGTTTATTATTATGCACAATTTAGTAAACCTTTGACTAATTATGGCTTTTGGAGTGCAGATATTCCCGAACATTGGGTTCGGAAACGTGATGAAGTAGTGAGTATTCCTTATTTGACTCGTGTATCACAAGCTCCGGTTATAAAAGACAAGAAAGAACTGACGGGTAAACATCTGGGCTTTTTTACTGAATTTCCAACGAAGGAGGGAGAGACTGTAGAGATGAAAGTTGGTATCTCTTTTGTTGATATGGAGGGTGCTGCAAATAACTTTGAACAAGAAATAGCCTCTAAAAATTTTGGACAAGTAAAGCAGGAAGCTACTGAATTGTGGAACAAAGAACTTAATCGTGTCCGGATATCCGGTGGTACGGATGATGAAAAAACGATATTCTATACTGCCATGTATCATACGATGATTGATCCTCGTATCTATACAGATGTAGACGGACGTTATGTAGGTGGTGATTATAAAATACATACGGCTGACAGCACTTTTACAAAACGTACTATATTCAGTGGATGGGATGTATTTCGTAGTCAGTTTCCTTTGCAGACTATAATTAATCCGCGTTTAGTAAGTGATGAACTGAACTCATTGATTACTATGGCAGATCAGAGTGGGCGCGAATACTATGAACGTTGGGAATTGCTGAATTCCTATTCCGGCTGTATGTTGGGAAATCCTGCTTTGTCTGTTTTGGCGGATGCTTATATCAAAGGGATTCGTACGTATGATGCAGAGAAAGCGTATCGTTATGCCATTAACACATCCCGTCGTTTTGGTAATGATTCATTGGGGTATGCTCCGGAACCATTGAGTATTTCAACCACTTTGGAGTATGCTTATACTGATTGGTGTATATCTCAATTAGCGAAAGCTATGGGGAAAGAAGACGATGCCAAATGTTTCTATGAAAAGGGACAGGCATATCATTCTATTTTTGATAAAGAAAAGGGGTGGTTCCGTCCCCGTAAAGCAGATGGTGCATGGGTAGAATGGCCGGAGAATGCACGTCTTAAAGAATGGTATGGGTGTATAGAAGCAAACCCTTATCAGCAAGGTTGGTTTGTACCTCACGATATTCCGGGAATGGTGAATTTGATGGGTGGTAAGGAGAAAGTTATTGCGGATTTAACAGATTTCTTTAATAAAACTCCTTCTAATATGCTGTGGAATGAATATTATAACCATGCGAATGAACCTGTGCACTTCGTTCCTTTTTTGTTCAATCAGCTTGAAGTTCCCTGGTATACTCAAAAATGGACACGCTATACATGTGAAAAGGCTTATGCAAACAAAGTTGAAGGGATTGTTGGCAATGAAGATGTAGGTCAGATGTCAGCGTGGTATGTGTTGGCTGCTTCCGGTATTCATCCTTCCTGTCCGGGAAATACACGTATGGAGATTACAAGTCCGGTTTTTGATAAAGTAGAGTTCAATCTTGATCCCAGCTATTATACTGGTAAGAAATTCACGGTAATAGCTCATAATAACAGCATAAATAACGTCTATATACAAAAGGCCTTGTTGAACGGTCAGGAATACAATAAATGTTATCTTGATTTTGCGGACATTGCAGCCGGAGGTACATTGGAGCTGTTTATGGGTGATAAACCTAATGTTGAGTGGGGACTTTGATTGAATAACATACTCTAAAACAAATTGTTACTTTAAAATCTTGATAGTATGATGAATAAACTTGGGCTTATCATTGTATCGGTTATATGTACTCTAATCCAGACAGGGTGTGCAGAGCAGAGTACATGGATGTCTTTGAACAGCTCTAATCCTCGGATTATCTGGGAAGTGAAACCCCAGGCAGATTTAGAGAACATAACCGGAGAACAGATTTCTACTCCGGAATTTAAAATGTCCGATTACGTTAAAGGTGTGGTTCCCGGAACTGTTTTTACTGCTTATGTTGAAGCAGGAATCGTTCCTGATCCTAATTATGCCGATAATATTTATAAAGTAGACGAAACGTTTTATAACCGTCCTTTCTGGTATCGTACGGAATTCGAACTCCCGTCTTCTTATTCGGAGGGGAAGCGGGTATGGCTTCATTTCGACAATACGAATCGCTTTGCCGATTTTTATTTTAATGGCGAAAAGATATCAGGGACTAAAACATCTACTAAAGATGTAAGCGGTCACATGTTGCGTTCGAAGTTTGATGTAACCAATCTAGTAAAGAAATCCGGTAAGAATGTGATAGCTGTTCTGATTACCGATGCCGATCAGAAAAAGACGCGTAAGGCTAAAGACCCGTATGGAGTTGCGTGTAGCCCCAGTTATCTGGCTGGTGCCGGTTGGGACTGGATGCCATACGTACCGGGACGTCTGGCTGGTATCACAGGCAATGCTTATCTTGTGGTAACGGGAGATGTAGTGATGGAAGATCCTTGGGTACGTTCAGAGTTACCGACCTTGCAGAAAGCAGAGCTTTCTGTCTCAACAGATATTAGAAATGCTTCTTCTTCCCCCAAAGATGTCGTTGTATCCGGAGTGATTCAGCCGGGGAATATTTCTTTCTCTAAAGACATTCGGGTAGAAGGAGGAACAACAGCCAGACTATCTATTAACAAAGATGACATAGCGCAATTGGTCGTTGACCATCCGAAACTTTGGTGGCCGAATGGTTATGGTGATCCCAATCTTTATACTTGTAAGCTAACTTGTTCTGTAGATGGAAAAGTGTCGGATGTAAAAGAAATGACATTCGGTATCAAGAAGTATGAGTATAAAATGGTCGATAATGTAGTGGGATATCCTGTTCTTACATTCTTTATCAACGGACAGAAGATCTATCTGAAAGGTGGAAACTGGGGAATGAGCGAATATCTGCTTCGCTGTCAGGGTAAAGAGTATGAAACGAAAATCAGACTTCATAAGGAAATGAACTACAATATGATCCGTCTATGGACAGGGTGTGTTACTGATGATGAGTTTTATGATTATTGTGATAAATATGGGATTATGGTATGGAATGATTTCTGGTTATATGTAGCATACAATGACGTGGCGCAACCGGAAGCATTTAAAGCGAATGCTCTTGATAAAGTCAGACGCCTTAGAAACCATCCTTCTATTGCTATTTGGTGTGGAGCAAATGAAACGCATCCGACACCTGATTTGGATAATTACCTGCGTGAAATGATTGCGAAGGAGGACAATAATGACCGTATGTATAAGTCTTGCTCCAATCAGGATGGACTGTCCGGAAGTGGTTGGTGGGGAAATCAACCTCCAAGACACCATTTTGAAACTTCAGGCAGTAATCTGGCATTTAATACACCGGCTTATCCATACGGTATTGATCACGGTTATGGTATGCGTACAGAAATAGGAACGGCCACTTTCCCCACATTTGAAAGTATCAAAGAGTTTATCCCGCAAAAAGACTGGTGGCCTCTGCCTACTGATGAGCAGTTGAAGAATGATGATGACAATGTATGGAACAAACATTTCTTCGGTAAGGAAGCGTCTAATGCCAACCCGGTTAATTATAAGAATTCAGTGAACACACAGTACGGAGAATCATCCGGATTGGAAGAATTCTGCGAGAAAGCGCAAATGCTGAATATCGAAGTGATGAAAGGTATGTATGAGGCTTGGAACGATAAGATGTGGAATGATGCAGCCGGACTTCTGATCTGGATGAGCCATCCGGCTTATCCCTCGTTTGTATGGCAGACTTATGACTATTATTACGATCCTACAGGTGCTTATTGG
Organism: Bacteroides sp. LFL-34; assembly: GCF_027257075.1. Classification (NCBI taxonomy): domain Bacteria; kingdom Pseudomonadati; phylum Bacteroidota; class Bacteroidia; order Bacteroidales; family Bacteroidaceae; genus Bacteroides; species Bacteroides sp. LFL-34. The sequence continues at coordinate 98,667 of NZ_JAPQKZ010000024.1, forward strand.
GGAGCAAAAAAGGCTTGTGAACCTTTACATATCCAATGGAATGCTTCCAATAACAATATAAAAGTAATAAATACTACAGCAAAGGACTTGAAAGGTGCAATAGCTAAAGCTGCAATTTACAACTTGAATGGAAAAGAAGTGCCTGCATGCGGACAGGCAAAACAGGTCGATGTGGCAGCCAGCAACATTGCAGAAGCATTTTCTTTGAACTTTAACCCTTTCAATCTGGCTTATGGAAAGAAGGCTGTAGCTTCTTCTTCAACAGGTGCCTCTAAAAGTGCTTCAATGGTTACTGACGGAGGAGCGGGAAGTCGTTGGGAAAGTGCATACAGTGATCCTCAATGGATATACATTGATCTTGGTAAAGAAGAAAAGATAGAAAAGGCTATTTTGAAATGGGAGGCAGCTTGTGCTAAGAAATACGAACTGCAAGTATCGAATGATGCGCAAGAATGGAAAACCGTTTATGCCAACAAAGATGGAAGAGGTGGTACTGAACAGATTGAATTGGAACCTGTTACAGCACGTTATGTGAAATTGGCAGGCATCAGCCGTGCCACACAGTTTGGATATTCATTGTTCGAATTCGAAATCTACGGTGAGAAACCAAAAGAGATAAAAGAACTGACTCCGCTTCATTTTATCAAGTTGGAACTGACAGATGTCAAAGGTAATCTAATCTCTGAAAACTTCTATTGGCGGAATGGTGTGAATGATCTTGATTATACATTGCTGAATACACTCCCAGAGGCCGATTTGTCTTGCCAATTGGTGGATAAATCGATGTCTGACGGAAAGATGAAGATCGCTGTAAAGAACAATTCCGAGACTGTGGCTTTTGCTAATCGGGTGAGGCTTGTTAATAAGGCTACGCAGAAAAGAATACTTCCAATAATTATGTCCGATAATTATGCGACGTTGATGCCTGGTGAAGAAAAGGTTATCACTATGGAGGCAACTCCCGAACTGTTGAAAGGAGGCGTAAGTGTATTGGTGAAACAGTATGGGAAAGCAGAGAAGAATAAGCTGGATATAGCAGATTGATTGTTGTACGGTTATCTTTATGGTTTGATTAAAAGAATAAAGAAAATGGCTAATAGACTAAAAATGAGGATACTCTTGTTGTTATCTTTAGTTTATATAAATTGCGATTACTTACAGGCACAAATAACAATACCTCGGTTTGAAGAAGGGGAACGTGTGGTATTTGTAGGAAACAGCATTACTCACGGCGGACATTATCATTCATTTATCTGGTTGTATTACATGACTCGTTTCCCGGATAAACCGATTACTATCATGAATGCCGGAATTGGTGGAGAGAGTGCGTGGGATATGAAGGATCGCTTGGACTATGATGTTTTCAACAGGAAACCAACTTATGTGACTCTAACTTTCGGTATGAATGATACCGGTTATGATATTTACATGAAAGACGATGCAAAAGAACTGTCGGAACAACGGATTGCAAAGTCATTGGAAAGCTATCGGGAAATAGAAGAACGTTTATTGGCTAAAAATAAAATAAAGAAAGTTTTGATTGGTGGTTCTCCTTATGATGAGACTTCCCGGTTTAATAATTTTATATTGCATAATAAGAATAACGCCATTTTAAAAATCATAGATGCCCAACGTACATCGGCTAAAAAGAATGGCTGGGGTTTTGTTGATTTTAACCAACCGATGCGTGAGATAAGCAGAAAGGAGCAGGAGGCAGATTCTACATTTACATTCTGCAGGATAGATAGAATTCATCCGGATAATGACGGACAGATGGTTATGGCCTATTTGTTTCTGAAAGCACAGGGATTGGCTGGGGATGAAGTGTCGTCAGTATCTATTGATGCATATCATTCATCTGTAATAACCCATAAGAACTGTAAGATTTCAAAACTAAAAAAGAACGGAGCTGATCTGACTTTTGATTATCTGGCGTATGCTCTTCCTTATCCGCTGGATTCTATTTCTAGAAGTGGCTGGGGAAATAAAAGGTCACAACGCGATGCAATGCAGTTGGTTCCATTTATGGAAGAGTTTAATCAGGAACGTTTTCAGGTAACAAACTTAGAGAAAGGAATGTATCGGTTAACTATAGACAATCAGTTTATTGACAATCTCTCATCCGAAAAGTTGGCGAATGGTGTGAATTTGGCAGATTACCCAAATACTCCCCAATATCAACAAGCTGCGAAAATCATGTATCTGAATGAAGAACGGTTTGAAGTGGAGAAACGTTTTAGAGAATACTTGTGGACCGAATATTCATTCCTGAAAAAAGAAGGATTGTTGTTTGCAGACGATCAGAAGGCTATTGATAAGCTAAAAGAGTACTTACCTAAAGATGGGTTTCTCAGGATGAGCTACGACTGGTATATAAAAGCGATGAACCCCGAAATACGGGAAGTTTGGAGCAATTATATAAAGAGTCTCGTTGAAACAATTTATAAAATCAATAAACCTGTCACTCATAAAGTGAGGCTGGCAAGAGTTGAATAATAATAGAAGATGAATAGAATGAAACGATTGTTATGTTTAGGTTTGATTTATTATTTCTGTTGTCTGTCGATGATAGTATATGGAAATGAGAAAACTTCGCCTTTCTATTTGGCGGAATTAAAATGTGAGAATCTTATTGATCCTTTGGGGATTGATAATGTAACTCCTCACTTTAGTTGGAAGTTAAAGGGGGACGGCTGGAAAGGCGGGCAAACTTATTATGAAATACAGGTAGCTCCGGATAGTATTCTGTTGGTGCAGAATAAAGCTGATTTATGGAATACCGGAAAATTGAAATCCAAAACTTCGGTTATGGTACCTTATCGAGGGAAGACTTTAACTTCTCGTTCTTTGTGTTATTGGCGGGTACGTGTTTGGGATGCTAAAAAACAAGCTTCATCATGGAGTCCTGTTGCCCGTTTTGGAGTTGGCATCTTGGATCAGTCACAGATGAAAGGAGAATATATAGGGGCTTCTGTTGAAGGTGGTAAGATTTGTGCTCCTATTCTTCGCAAAAAAGTGAAACTGACTCAAGGGGAGACTTCTTTCTTGCATGTAAATACGTTAGGTTATCACGAAATTTATATCAATGGGAGAAAGGTTGGGGAGGACGTTCTGACCCCTGCTGTATCACATTTATCTAAACGTTCACTAATTGTTACTTATGATATTACTCCTTATTTAAGAGAAGGAGAAAATGATCTGCTTATCTGGCTGGGACAAGGTTGGTATAAAACGACGACTTTCGGAGCAGCTTATGAAGGTCCGCTGGTAAAAGCAGAATTGGATGTGTTGAGAAATGGTAAATGGGAAGTCGTAACGAAGACAGACGGATCATGGTACGGACGTGAAAGTGGCTATTCTGATACAGGTACTTGGCGTGCTTTGCAGTTTGGAGGTGAGAGGGTGGATGGAAGGATTCTTCCGCGAGATCTTTCAACACAAGCTTTAGATAAAATGAAATGGACTCCTGTTGTGAAAGTGAATGTTCCCGATCATATCGCTTCCCCTCAAATGTGTGAGATAAACAAGATACATCAGATTTTGCAGGCTGTTTCTGTAAAGAAGCTGGGTGAAGGTCTCTGGCTGGTAGATATGGGAAAGGTTCAGACCGGATGGTTTGAGATGCAAATGCCTATATTGCCGGCAGGTCATGAAGTTATTATGGAATATAGTGATAATTTGACGAAAGACGGTGAATTTGACAAGCAAGGTGAAAGTGATATTTATATATCTGGTGGTAAGCAAGGAGAATACTTCAGAAATAAATTCAATCATCACGCTTTTCGATATGTGCGCATCTCCAATCTTCCTCAAAAACCGGAAACAGCTGCTATGAAATCTCTGCAGATTTATGGAGATTATAAACAGACCGCAACTTTTGAATGTTCGGATGCCGACTTGAATGCTATTCACCAAATGATTCAGTATACGATGAAATGTCTGACTTTTAGTGGATATATGGTAGACTGTCCGCATTTGGAACGTGCAGGATATGGTGGTGATGGAAACTCCTCAACGATGTCTTTGCAAACGATGTACGATGTAGCCCCTACTTTTGAAAACTGGGTGCAAACATGGGGAGATTCCATGCGTGAAGGAGGAAGTTTGCCGCATGTTGGTCCTAATCCGGGTGCCGGTGGCGGCGGTCCGTATTGGTGCGGATTCTTTGTACAGGCTCCCTGGAGAACGTATGTCAACTATAATGATCCCCGCTTGATTGAGAAGTATTATTCTCAAATGAAAGAGTGGTTTAAGTATGTTGATAAATATACAGTAGATGGTTTGCTGAAACGTTGGCCCGATACCAAATACCGTGACTGGTATTTGGGTGATTGGCTGGCACCCATGGGAGTAGATGCAGGTAATCAGGCTTCAGTGGATTTGGTAAGTAACTGTTTTATCAGCGAATGCTTGAGCACTATGTATAAGACAGCCTTAACATTAGGAAAAAGAGAAGAGGCGGAAGAGTTTGCTATGCGTAGAGAAAAACTTAACAAGTTGATTCATCAGACGTTCTACCGTGCGGATGAAGGGATCTATTCTACCGGCTCACAATTGGATATGTGCTATCCTATGTTGGTAGGTGTTGTACCTGATTCTTTGTACAATAAAGTGAAAGAGAATGTTGTTATGATGACCGAAGAAAAATATAAAGGACATATTGCTGTTGGTCTGGTTGGAGTATCTATTTTGACAGAATGGTCTGTTCGGAATAAACAAGTGGATTTCTTCTATCAAATGATGAAGAAACGTGATTATCCCGGTTATCTGTATATGATTGACCATGGTGCAACAGCGACTTGGGAATATTGGAGCGGAGAACGAAGTCGTGTGCACAATTGTTACAATGGAATTGGTACTTGGTTTTATCAGGCTGTAGGAGGAATACGTCTTGACGAGGCTAACTCTGGATATCGTCACTTCTATGTCGATCCTCAAACTCCAAACGGTGTGACCTGGGCAAAAGTAACGAAAGAATCACCTTATGGCACAATTGCTGTTAATTGGAAGTTGAAAGATGATAATCAGTTGAATCTTCAATTGACAGTTCCTGCCGGAACAACGGCTACAGTTTGCATCCCTAATAATGCTGTCTCATGTAAAAAGAATAAGAAGAAAGTGAGCGTTAAGGAGCAGACTGTTGATGTAGAAGCAGGGCATTATGATTTTCTATTTAATTTGAAATAGATACCCTACTAGAGTGTATTTATGGTTCTTCGTCAAATTTGGTGGTAATCTCTTTTTTATTTCAACTGTCTTCTTCTTTCTTAATCCTATTAAAAGTTGTAGATATGTTTGCTTTTTAGTAACTTTAAAGACACCACATCAT
>NZ_JAPQKZ010000025.1:0-100169 GCF_027257075.1 Bacteroides sp. LFL-34
TGATGTGGTGTCTTTAAAGTTACTAAAAAGCAAACATATCTACAACTTTTAATAGGATTAAGAAAGAAGAAGACAGTTGAAATAAAAAAGAGATTACCACCAAATTTGACGAAGAACCAGAAAAATGATTTTCATTTCTCATATTCTCATAATTATTTTATAATAATCTTATAACCAGATAATTACTGAATGGGAAACGTTTTGAGAAAGCCTATTTCTCATAGTTTCTTTAGTGAAATAGGCCTCAAAACAGTTATTTCTCATCTATTTTCGGGGTATTTCTCATACTGTTATCCTCTTCGTTCGACTATTTTTTCTTTATATATACCCTGTGTGCTCCTCTTCCTGTGATTTCTATTCCAGAATCCGGTTGATGTCCCCACTGTCTTAGTTCGTTGGTTGCTGCTGTTTGCAACAATCCTGTTAGTTTGCGATATTCCCAAACGGTCAGGAAGGGATGTTCATCCAGATACTTTAGAGCTAATGCCAGTCGTTGTTCCGATGTGAATTTATTAGAGGATCGTTGCTTTTTCCAGGGTGCTCTTTCCAGTTGGCATCTTTCGCTGATATTTCTCACCATTTCTCGGTCTACCCGGAAATTTACACCTCCTATAAAAATACTTTGTGCGTTGCGATGACTCCCCCCTTCTTCCGGATCTTCCCGCTCCTTGTCTCTGCCTAAAGTAAGAGAGGGAGTAAACGTTCCTATTCCGTCTATCTTTACCGAGCGTCCTTCTGCCATCAAATGCGCCATTTCAATGGCGGTCTGAAGTAGTACGCCTTCTATGTCTCCTGCACTGAATCCACTGACGTCACCTACTCGTTGCGCCAACTCTTTTATGCTTGTATTATCTATCCGCGCAAATTTAGGATAAGTAATTCTTTTGCCTGTTTTCTGAAGATCGGGCATCTCCTCTATGATATATCTTGCCATATCATCTATTGTTTAAAGTATTAATAGATAAGTTCTTTTGTATTAGAGGCAAACTTCCTTTCTTCTAATAGTAAAGTTCCTTTTGATTAATTATAAACTATAAATGCAACTTTTGTTTTTATAATTGAAGCTTGCGTTTATAAAAACAAAGCTTTCATTTTTATAATCAAAGCTTGCATTTATAGTTTACTCTTATACAAAGATAAGTTTTCTATTTGACAAAAAGAAGTTTATCCTTAATAAAGAAGAAGTTTTCTATTAATAGTTTGGGAGGGAATGAAGATGATTAAAGAGAAAGGATATAACGGGATTTAATGCTTAATATATTATTTCCTAAAAAGTGGATGCAATGCTTCTGTTAGTTTTTAGAAAAGTGTATATTTGTAATATTATGAGTCATACTAATATCATGCAAGCTGAAGAAAATGATTTGGTAAACATTTTATCTTTGCAAAAGAAATCTTTTATGGTGGTGGCCGAACGAATGAATAAATTCGATCTTCCCCCTTTGTTGCAAAATCAGGATGAGATTTGTGATGAGTATCAGACAGGCATTATTCTAAAATACGTATCAGATGATGGACAGATTGTAGGTTCTGTCAGGGGACGTATGGATGAAAATAGAGTATGTCATATTGGTAAATTGATAGTGCATCCCGATTTTCAGAATAAAGGTATAGGTAGAGAACTTATGACTGAAATAGAACGGTTATTTCCCCACTGTCATACGTTTTCTCTTTTTACAGGCGAAGAGACACCCAATACTTTGCATCTATATAGCAAAGTCGGTTATAATATTGTATGTAGAAAAGAAATGGAGGGTATCAGCATGATTATTATGGAAAAAGAAAAACTTACTTATAGAGATTTTACGTTTGACGATTTAGAAACTGTTTGTAAATTACCTCGAAACAAGCAGGAACTGTTTTTTATGTTTCCTAAAGCTGATTTTCCTTTAACAATCGATCAATTAAAGAATACAATAAAAGATAGATTTGATTCGACTGTTGTTTTATTTAATAATGAAGTAGTAGGGTTTGCAAATTTCTATGAGGTAAGAGAATCTCAATATTGTGCTATTGGAAATGTAATAGTAAGTCCTTGTTTTCGTAATCGTGGCGTTGGCACATTTCTGATAAATGCTATGGAAGATATTGGGAAAAAGAAATATAATGTATCGGAGCTTCATTTGTCTTGTTTTGATGCTAATACGAGTGGGCTTCTGTTATATACTAAATTAGGATATAAACCCTATGAAATAGAGAAGTACATTAATAAGGAAAACGAAGTCTCGGCTTTAATAGAATTGAAAAAAGTGCTGTGATTCGAAATAAATCACTTATTTGATTCTGTTATCTCCTGAAAGTATGATAACTTAAAAAAATGCGAGAAGTATCTATGACTGACTATAACTTACAACGATTTTTAGATGCCCAGCGAGGTGATTATGAACAAGCCCTTGCAGAAGTTAGAAACGGGCGGAAATATTCCCATTGGATTTGGTATATATTTCCTCAACTGAAAGGATTGGGCATGAGTTATAATTCACAGTATTATGGCCTTAGCGGCAAAGAAGAGGCTGAAGCATATCTTGCCCATCCAATTTTGGGAGAAAGACTTCGTGAAATAACGTCTGTTTTTCTTCATTTGAAAAATAAAACGGCGCAGGAAGTTTTCGGTTCGTTAGATGCGATGAAAGTATTGTCATGCATGACGCTTTTTAATGAAGTTGCTTCGGATGATTTGTTTCAGCAAGTGATCGACCATTATTATCAGGGTAAAGTGGATGAGACAACAAAAAGAAAATTGGAATAATAACTAATACTATTTTATATGTGCTGTTTAATGAATCTATTGTGGTTGCTGCTTGGTGGTATCTTTACTGCTGTCGAATACCTCATTTCGAGTTTATTGATGATGCTGACCATTATCGGCATTCCTTTTGGGATGCAAACATTGAAGTTGGCCGGACTTGCTTTATGGCCTTTCGGTAAAGAAGTCAGAAGTGGGAACCGTTCCGGTGGCTGCCTCTATATATTGATGAATATCCTGTGGATATTTCTGGGTGGCATTTGGATCTGTCTGTCACATTTGGTTTTCGGGGCTATATTGTGCATTACCATTATCGGAATCCCTTTTGGATTGCAACACTTCAAGTTGGCATCTTTGGCATTATCGCCTTTTGGGAAAGACATTGTAACAGTGTAAGAGTAGTTGGGAGAGAGTATGCCTATAATTAAAAGTTATAATGCATAATTAGAAACTATTGGTGGGTCTTGATTGTTTACCGTACCTTTGCACCCGGAAAACAATTAAAGATAAAAAGATATGATTTCAACAGCTACAAAAACTTTGCAGGCAAATAATAAGATGATTTATGTTGCACTGCTTTCTACTCTGACTTTCTTTCTTTTTTTAGACTATATTCCGGGATTGGAAGCATGGTCGGCTTGGGTAACTCCTCCGGTTGCTTTGTTCCTCGGACTTATTTTTGCATTGACTTGTGGACAAGCGCATCCTAAGTTTAATAAGAAAACCTCTAAATATCTGTTGCAATATTCAGTTGTAGGATTGGGATTTGGTATGAATCTTCATTCTGCTTTAGCTTCCGGTAAGGAAGGTATGGAGTTTACAGTCATTTCAGTGATCGGAACCTTGGTAATAGGTTGGTTTATCGGACGTAAGTTGTTCAAGATTGACCGTAATACAGCTTATCTTATCAGTTCGGGAACTGCTATCTGTGGTGGTAGTGCCATTGCGGCTGTGGGACCGGTATTGAAAGCGAAAGATAGTGAAATGTCTGTAGCATTGGGTACTATCTTTATCTTGAATGCTATCGCACTTTTCATTTTCCCCGCCATTGGTCATGCATTAAATATGGATCAGCAACAATTCGGAACATGGGCGGCCATTGCCATTCATGATACCAGTTCTGTAGTAGGTGCAGGAGCTGCTTATGGCGAAGAAGCATTGAAAGTGGCAACCACTATTAAACTGACCCGTGCGCTTTGGATTATCCCGATGGCTTTTGCTACTTCCTTTATTTTCAAGAGCAAAGGACAAAAGATAAGTATTCCATGGTTTATCTTCTTCTTCGTGTTGGCATTGGTAGTAAACACTTATTTGCTGGATGGAGTACCACAATTGGGAGCGGCTATTAACGGTATTGCCCGTAAAACTCTGACGATTACCATGTTTTTCATCGGTGCTTCTCTTTCTATTGATGTATTGAAAGCAGTTGGAATAAAGCCTTTGGTTCAAGGGATTTTGCTTTGGGTAATAATCAGCTTGAGCACATTGGCATACATTTATTTTGTATAAGAGGAAAAAAGAGAGAATTATATAAAAGAGAAAAAGGTGGGAGAATGATCGTAGTAAACGATTTTCTCCCACCTTTGTTTATTCAGTTTTAGCCTGTGGATAAAGCAGAATTAAAGCAAATTATTTCTTCTTCAATTCTTCGAAGATCAATCCTTCCAGTTCTTCAGCCAGTTCAGGATTATCCATAATACATTGTTTGGCGGCATCACGTCCTTGTCCTAACTTAGTGTCGTTGTAGCTATACCATGAACCGCTCTTCTTGATGATTCCCAGGTCAGCACCCAAGTCGATGATTTCTCCGGAATGGGAGATGCCTTCACCGAACATGATGTCAAATTCTGCTTTGCGGAAAGGAGGTGCTACTTTATTCTTCACCACTTTCACCTTAGTCAGTTTACCGAGAATTTCTTCGCCATCTTTGATCGGTTGGCTACCACGGATATCCAAACGTACAGAAGCGTAGAACTTCAAAGCGTTACCACCGGTTGTTGTTTCCGGGTTACCGAACATAACACCGATCTTCTCACGCAACTGGTTGATGAAAATACAAGTAGTACGTGTCTTGCTCACAGCAGCTGTCAACTTACGAAGTGCCTGCGACATCAAACGTGCCTGAAGGCCTACTTTGTTGTCACCCATGTCTCCTTCGATTTCCGCTTTAGGAGTCAGTGCAGCTACAGAGTCAATAACGATGATGTCGATAGCAGAAGAACGAATCAGTTGTTCCGCAATCTCCAACGCTTGCTCGCCGTTATCCGGTTGAGAGATATAAAGATCATCGATATTTACGCCCAGTTTAGATGCGTAGAAACGGTCGAAAGCGTGTTCGGCATCAATAAAAGCAGCGATACCGCCGGCCTTTTGTGCTTCAGCAATGGCGTGGATAGCCAATGTTGTTTTACCGGAAGACTCCGGGCCATAGATTTCGATGATTCTACCTCTAGGGTAACCTCCAACGCCAAGTGCCACGTTCAGGGCAATAGAGCCTGTCGGGATCACTTCTACTTGTTCAACACTATCATCACCCATTTTCATGATAGAACCTTTACCGAAGCTCTTTTCTATCTTTTCCATGGCAGCCTGTAAGGCTTTTAGTTTTTCGCTTGATGCCATTTTATTATCTGTTTCAAAATTAAGTTCGTCTTTTTTTGCCATACCTTATTCTTATATAATTAATGGAGTTATTGATTTAAAATCTGTGAGGCATGTTCTTTGGTCTTCACTTCTTTGGGAGTGATAATCCGTTCTACGATTCCCTCTTCATTAATGAGGAAAGTAGTGCGGAAAGTACCCATGTAAGCACGTCCGTACAGTTTCTTTTCTCCCCATACTCCAAATTCTTCTACTAACTTTTTGTCAGTGTCAGCAATCAGAGTGAAAGGAAGATTGTTCTTTTCGATGAATTTCTGGTGCGACTTTTCATTGTCTACGCTGACACCGATTACTTCATAGCCGGCTTTACGTAGTTCGGAATAGTTGTCGCGCAGGTTACACGCTTGTGCGGTGCAACCTGATGTACTGTCCTTTGGGTAGAAGTACAACACAATTTTTTTCCCTTTATAAGCACTTAAACGGATTTCTTCGCCTTTCTCATTGATACCTAAGACTTCCGGTGCTTTATCTCCTACGTTTATCATAACTTTCTTTTAATGAATAGGTGTACGCTTATAATTCCAAATCCTTGTCGAACTCTTCATGCCAGGGAAGACCTTGTTTATTGAGTTGTTCCATGAACGGATCCGGATTGAATTCTTCTACATTGTTTACACCCGGACGATTCCATTCGCCTTTGAAGAACATCATGGCTCCAATCATTGCCGGAACTCCGGTGGTGTAGCTTACTCCCTGCATACCGGTTTCCTGATAAGCTTCCTGGTGACTACAGTTGTTGTATACATAGTAAGTACGTTCCTTACCGTCTTTCAGACCACGGATACGGCAACCGATAGAAGTTTCTCCTTCGTAGTTTTCTCCTAAATCCTGCGGGTTAGGCAATACAGCCTTCAAGAATTGCAATGGTACAATTTTCATTCCGTTGTAATCAACCTCGTCGATTCGTGCCATACCGATGTTTTGGATAACGCGTAAATGAGTTAAATACTCCTGTCCGAAAGTCATCCAGAAACGTGCACGTTTGATAGTCGGATAATGTTTCACTAAAGATTCCAGTTCTTCGTGATAAAGAAGATAAGAGTCACGCGGACCGATGTTCGGGTATGTCAGGTCTTTGTGGATTTCCAGCGGACCGGTAGTCACCCATTTGCCATTTTCATAATAGCGTCCGTTCTGCGTAATCTCGCGAATGTTGATCTCCGGATTGAAGTTTGTAGCAAAAGCCTTATGATGGTTACCTGCATTGCAGTCTACAATGTCCAGATATTGAATCTCATCAAAATAATGTTTAGCTGCATAAGCAGTATAGATACCGCTTACTCCCGGGTCGAATCCGCAGCCGAGGATAGCTGTCAGACCTGCTTCTTTGAAACGATCGTGATAAGCCCACTGCCAGCTGTATTCAAAATGAGCTTCATCTTTCGGCTCATAGTTGGCGGTGTCCAGATAGTTCACTCCGGCTTTCAGACAAGCTTCCATAATCGTCAGATCCTGATAAGGGAGAGCCACATTAATCACCATTTCGGGTTTGAAATCGTTGAATAAGGCTACCAGCTCCTCTACATTGTCTGCGTCAACTTTTGCTGTTTTTATATTGGGGTTACCTATTGCCTCGACGATTTTATCGCATTTCTCTTTCGTACGACTGGCAATCATGATATCTGTAAATACATCGGCATTTTGTGCCACTTTGTGTGCAACGACAGTGCCAACACCGCCTGCACCAATAATAAGAACTCTACCCATTTCTGTATTTAATGAATTATAATTTATGATTTATTGGTTTGGCAAATATACGTGATTATTTTCAGATAATCATTGCGCAGCTACTCCTTTTTATTTGTAACGTTGCAAGGTTCCGTTTTCGAATTCCAGCGTTTTGCCATTGTAGAACCAAGTTTCGAAACGACTGTCTTTTTTCAACTCGATTTCTATCGGATCACCAATGGATAAACGACATTCTACCGTACTCATCCCTGCCTCTAAATCTCCCCGGGAGATAATCTGCCAACGGCTTTCTGTAATGCCCGGATATTTTTTATGTATATCCTCGAATCCGAAAAAGTCCTCGATATAATTATCATTTTTGACAATCACGTCATATTTCAGATCTGTTTCCAATTCGTAGATTGCCCCGTCCCTGTCCGTTAATGACAGAGTAGCCAGGCTGCCGGGAGGAGATAATTTAATCTCTTTTATTTGCAGAACCGTATATCGGGGCAAGTGAACACGTGATTCGGTCTGCTTATCTTCAAAAGATACGATTCTTTTGGCCGACAGCATCTTTTTAGGATAAACGGTCATTCCCAAGTATTTATTTTTCAGGCTTTCAATAGTACCCAGACTCTTATTAGTGAAACTGAATGCATTTGAAAAATATTTCATTCTCTTTTCGCCTTGAAAATCATTCAGGTCCATGCCGGAGTTTGTTCGCGAGAGAGCGACTTCCAGATAATAAGAATGTCCCTGTGTATCTTTGAATACGATTTTCACTGGATATGCCTGACTGCCGACTCCAATAGCGGTAATTGTAGCTTCCGTATTGACAGGAATTGCTATATCCCGATAGCCGGAATAATTGTTGGCATCGTCTACCCGGGCACTTTCAGATTGTATATAGACTGTTTTTCCTACTAACAACTCTTTGGCAGTATCTACATCTTTCAGATAAACCAATCCATTGATACCGGCACGGGGAGCCTTCTCGCAAATCTCGTCCAGCCTCATGTTCTTTATGTCATAATAATATTTTTCTCCCTCACATTCGAATACGAAGCGAGTGGAATAGTTGGTCCCGGTTGATATATTTTGAGCCTTCTCTTCTGTTCCCGTGAAAGTGAGAATCTTGTGCTTCAGCAGGCTGTTGTCTATTCCTTTGTCGGTGTCGTAGCTGGAAAGAGTAGGAAGGAACATGTTCCGTGTAGAAGGAACAAACATAAACTTCATTCCGGGTGTCCATTTACACAGCGGTTGCAGTGGAAAGTTATTCTTGATGAATTGTTCTTCTTCACCTACAGGGATTTCCTGCGTGGAAGGAGTAGTGACAATGTAATCACTTTGAGCTGTGATAGGACACGTGCCACAACAGAATAGAATTAAAGACAGGACAATTATTCTCATATTTGTTTACTTTAAGTGAACTATGTAAATTGTTCGTTTGTTGTATATCTATTGGCAAATGTATATATTTTATGTTGTATTGGATGTTATTTTCCAATCTTTTTGATATCTTTGCCCCCGATTTTAACTTAAACGTTATAACAATATGAAGAAAGTATTTGTTTCAATTTGCATGGCTGGTGCAGCACTTGCAATGTCTTCGTGCCGTTCGGTTGAGAAGGCAATCCCCCTGTCATCTATCAATGGTGAATGGAATATTATAGAAGTCAACGGCTCGAAAATTGCTCCGGGCGAAAGTAGAACCCTTCCTTTTATCGCTTTTGATACAGCGACCGGTCGTGTGTCCGGCAATAGCGGATGTAATCGTATGATGGGCAGTTTCGATGTAAATGCGAAGCCGGGAAGCCTTGAACTTACAGGGATGGCTAGTACCCGAATGATGTGTCCGGATATGACTACTGAAAATAATGTATTGAATGCTTTTGCGCAAGTAAAAGGGTATAAAAAGGCAGGTAAGGACAAAGTGTATCTTTGCAATTCGTCCAACCGTCCGGTTGTCGTTCTACAAAAGAAGGAGGCTGATGTGAAACTTTCGGTTTTGAATGGAGAATGGAAAATAAAAGAAGTGAATGGTGAAGCAATTCCTTCCGGAATGGAAAAACAACCTTTCATTGCTTTTGATGTGAAGAAAAAGACAATTCATGGCAATGCCGGATGTAATTTGATTAATGGCGGTTTTGAAACCAGTACCAGTAATGCCAAATCAATTTCTTTCCCGGGAGTAGCAAGTACAATGATGGCTTGTCCGGACATGGAAACAGAAGGTAAGGTGCTGAAAGCTATCAATGAGGTGAAGTCATTCGATGTGTTGTCCAGTGGCGGCATTGGCTTGTATGATGCAAATGGTGCATTGGTCATCGTGCTGGAAAAGTAATAAATAGATCGATCTATATAATAGGATATGCCTGTGTCTCACATGACGACACAGGCATATTTTTTTCCTTTCATCGAACCAGAGCCGTCTGCATTTGTTTAAAGAAACAGTTGCTGACTGGCTTTGAATATGACTATGTCAGCAGTGTTTATTTATTAAAACTGTCTTTTTGGCAGATATTATGTCATGCATTCGTATAATTTCTTTTTGGCACACGGTTTGCTTTTTAGTAAGCGTCCGTTCGCGACGAGGCTCCTTGATAAGAGCCGGAGAAACAACCGGACAAAAAGAAATCAATGAATAAATAATAAATAAAAAAATAACGATCATGGGAAAAATTATTGGTATTGACTTAGGAACTACAAACTCTTGTGTTGCCGTATTCGAAGGTAACGAACCTGTAGTAATTGCAAACAGTGAAGGTAAACGTACGACTCCTTCTGTTGTCGCTTTCGTAGATGGCGGTGAACGTAAGGTGGGTGATCCTGCAAAACGTCAGGCTATTACGAACCCTACACGTACAATCTTCTCTATCAAACGTTTCATGGGTGAAACTTGGGATCAGGTACAGAAGGAGGTAACTCGTGTTCCTTATAAAGTAGTGAAAGGTGATAATAACACTCCGCGTGTTGACATCGACGGACGTCTGTACACTCCGCAGGAAATTTCTGCAATGATTCTTCAGAAAATGAAGAAAACTGCCGAAGACTATCTCGGTCAGGAAGTAACAGAAGCAGTTATCACCGTTCCTGCATATTTTTCCGACTCTCAACGTCAGGCTACTAAGGAAGCCGGACAGATTGCTGGTCTGGAAGTAAAACGTATTGTAAACGAACCGACAGCCGCAGCTCTTGCTTACGGTCTGGATAAGGCTCACAAAGATATGAAGATTGCTGTATTCGACCTTGGTGGTGGTACATTCGATATCTCTATCCTCGAATTTGGTGGTGGTGTGTTTGAAGTACTTTCTACAAATGGTGACACTCACCTGGGTGGTGATGACTTCGACCAGGTAATCATCAATTGGTTGGTACAGGAATTCAAGAACGACGAAGGTGCTGACTTGACTCAGGATCCGATGGCTTTGCAACGTCTGAAAGAAGCTGCTGAAAAAGCTAAGATTGAGCTTTCCTCTTCTACAAGTACAGAAATCAACTTGCCGTATATCATGCCGGTGGGTGGTGTGCCTAAGCACTTGGTGAAGACTTTGACTCGTGCAAAATTCGAATCTTTGGCTCACGAATTGATTCAGGCTTGTCTTGAACCATGTAAGAAGGCAATGAGCGATGCAGGTTTGAACAATGCTGATATTGATGAAGTAATCCTTGTTGGTGGTTCTTCACGTATTCCGGCTGTTCAGAAATTGGTAGAGGATTTCTTCGGCAAGGCTCCTTCTAAAGGTGTGAATCCGGATGAAGTGGTAGCAATTGGTGCTGCTGTACAAGGTGCTGTTTTGACAGACGAAATCAAAGGTGTGGTATTGTTGGATGTTACTCCGTTGTCAATGGGTATCGAAACACTGGGTGGTGTAATGACTAAGTTGATCGATGCTAACACTACCATTCCGGCTCGTAAGAGTGAAACATTCTCTACTGCTGCTGATAATCAAAGTGAAGTTACGATTCATGTATTGCAGGGAGAACGTCCGATGGCTGCCCAGAATAAATCAATCGGTCAGTTCAATTTGTCTGGTATTGCTCCGGCTCGTCGTGGTGTTCCTCAAATTGAGGTTACATTCGATATCGATGCGAACGGTATCTTGAAAGTATCTGCTAAAGATAAGGCTACCGGTAAAGAACAAGCTATCCGTATCGAAGCATCCAGCGGTTTGAGCAAGGAAGAAATCGAAAAGATGAAGGCTGAAGCTGAAGCTAATGCTGAAGCAGATAAGAAAGAACGTGAAAAAATCGATAAACTGAACCAGGCTGACAGCGTAATCTTCCAGACTGAAAATCAGTTGAAGGAATTAGGTGATAAGTTGCCTGCTGATAAGAAAGCTCCGATTGAAGCTGCTTTGCAGAAATTGAAAGATGCTCACAAGGCACAAGATTTGGCTGCTATTGATACTGCTATGGCAGAAATCAATACTGCTTTCCAGGCTGCAAGTGCTGAAATGTATGCACAGAGCGGTGCGCAAGGTGGAGCACAGGCTGGTCCTGATATGAATGGTGGTGCTGGCCAGCAAGATAACAGCAAGCACGGAGATAACGTTCAGGATGCTGACTTCGAGGAAGTGAAATAAAATCGCTGAATAAGACGATTGAAATAATAGAAAAGGGGCTGAAAGTCATAGACTTTCAACCCCTTTTTATTTTTGAATGACTATTATTCTATATCGGAAAGTTCAAAAAAAAGTCCGTACGTCTTTTTTTTAGGGCGATTTGTCGAATAAATTTTCTGGTAATGAAAATGTAGCTTATCTTTGGTATAACAAAATAACATGTAATGGGTATGAGAACAATTTATTTTCTATTATTTCCCTTGTTTTTGTTTTTTATAGTATCCTGTACTGAAGATGAAGTAGATCCTAACTTCTCGATAGAGAATGTCGGAGATGTCGTGATGGGTTCGGCTAAAGGTTCGCAGGTAACAATCAGTTTTACGAGTACCCGTGAATGGAAGGCGAGTACAGTTGCGGATTGGTTTACAATCGCTCCGGTTTCGGGAGAAGCGGGTACGTGCAATATTACGCTTACTGCTATCAGTGAGAATATAACAGGAAGTGTACGTACGGCAACGCTTACATTAACTTCCGGGACATTGACACAAAACATAATCATAGAGCAGGAGCCGGCAGAATTTGTGAATCTTGAGCAGAATATATATAATGTATCTGTTGAAGGTGGGGAATTGGATATTAGATTCTCTACGAATATAGCTGAAGATGAATTGTTGATTTATGGTTCTTTGGGTACTGGCACTTGGCTGACACAGGAGACAAAGACTCGTGCATCCTCTTCCTACATGCTTAATCTGACTGTATTGCCTAATACTGATGGTGTTTCCCGTACTGCCTATATCTACTTTGTGAAAGTAACTGATATGGAATCAATCGTAGTAGAGATAGTTACTATCATACAAAGGGGGGAAGTGGCTAGTGAATCTACTGATTATTCGTCAGATAAAAAAGTACGTGTTCTGCAAACAGCAAAGTTGGGAAAAGGGCTTCCTATTGTGCTTATGGGCGATGGATTTATAGATACTGAAATTAACGATGGAACTTATGATGCGGTTATGGACAAAACTTTTGAGAATCTTTTTACGGAAGAACCCATCAAGTCACTTCGAGATTATTTTAATGTATATGCAGTAACTGCGGTTTCGAAACACAATATTTTTGGTACAGGATATGAAACAGCGCTTGGTTGTGAACTGGCGGGTGGAAACAGTACGGGGATTTCCGGTGAAGATAATGCTGTACAACGTTATGTACAATGCGTGGATAATATAGATATGAGTGAAACATTGGCTGTTGTAATTCTAAATTCTCCTGCGTATGCAGGAACTACTTATTTTGGTTATACTAATCAGACGAAAGTGGTTGAGTTTGCTATTGCTTATTGCCCGGTGATATACGATTTGCAAAGTGAAAGTTTCAGGCAGGTACTTGTACACGAGGCTGTTGGACATGGTTTTGCCAAATTGGAAGATGAGTATGCTTATCAGGAAAATGGGACTATTTCTTCTAAAGAAATAAAAAATGTACAGTATCTGCAGACATTAGGATGGGCGCAGAATGTTGATTTTACATCCGATCCATCTCAGGTACTTTGGTCTGCTTTCTTGAATGATAATCGGTATGTGTCAGAAAAACTGGGAGTATTTGAAGGGGCATGTACTTATATAAAAGGGGCGTATCGTCCTTCGGAAGAGAGTATGATGAATAGTAATACCGAGGGATTTAATGCTCCTTCCCGTAAAGCGATATATGATAAAATAATGGAAAGAAGTTTGGGTACACAAATGTCTTATGAGGAGTTTGCCGTATTTGATTTGCAGAATAAATCACAAACGCGCAGTGCTAAACCAACTGTAGGACCAAGTAAACCATTCACACGTCCTCACTTTGTAAATAGAATGTTAGATAAGTAAAGCAGATGAGGCTGAACTTCAAATTTAGTTTTGAGTTCAGCCTCATCTGGACTTTATATGTAACGTATTTATTTTGAATCAGAACTTTATTGCAGTATACAGCCTATACAGAAACATTAAAGCTGTTGTATAGTGGGTACTATACTTTTGTATTCCATTCTGGCTTAGATACAAATTACGTTAAGTACAGTATTTCTCTAATCTTTTCCCGGTTGCCTACAATCCAGACGAGATCCCCTAATTGGAAAGTTGTGTCTTTATCCAAGGTAATCAGTTCGTCATTTCGTTCAATGGCTACAACAATACTGTCATGCTTCTCTCCTAAATGAGACTGCGCGATAGTCTGATTTAAAAAGCGGAATTCTTCGTCTACCGTGAAAGAGTGGAGAGTTATCTTTTTATCCACTGCATCTGTATCTGATGTGCTTTTTACATCTTCTATTCTATTTCTAAATTCCTGTAATTGTGTATCTGTACCAACTACTGTCAATTTATCCTGCGGATAGATGTGTTCAGAGCTTTTCGGTATATATATGTTCAGATCGCCACGAGTGATTGCGACGACATTTACTCCAAAATTTTGCCTGAATGAAAGTTCTCCTAAAGACTTGCCGATGTAATCGGAATAAGGCGATACTAGGATAGATGTCAAGTCAAGGTCTTTATCATTGAATTCGCTATTGAAACTTGTTTTTAGCGGGTGCCGTTTTTTAGCTACCTCTTCTCGTCGGTTAAGATTGGCAAGGAATCTTGTTTCCAATCGTGAATATTGCGTGAGGTCTTCCCTAAGAATAAGAATCAATGCTACTACGGCTATGGCAATAATCACACTTATTCCCCAGTTGAGTTTAAAGTAGCTGATGACTACACTAGTGATAAAGAAAAGAGCAACAGATACACGTCCCAGAACCAGGGAAACCAGGCGTCCGTGATTGTAATTCTCGTCTCTCCATAGCTTCAGGAATAATTCCGAAGAGTTGTATTTGTTGGAGATGAGCGCCCATAAAAAAGGAGTCATAAGCAGAAGAGTACCCAGACACATCACCAATTTGATCCATATAGTGATAGGAGTAAACATTTCGCTGATGGCGGGATAAATGATTTGTATCGACAGCAGCCAAATAGCAGTGAGCAGTACGCTATAGATGACAACTCTCCCAATCATGTTTTTTAGTAATTTCTTCCAGTCACTATCGTGGTTCATGGTCTTCTTGCCGGAAGCATAACGATCTAATGTCTCCTGTACTTTAGTAGGCAATATTTTGTAAAGCCATTCGGCAAAAGGATTGGCTAAACGGATAAAGTAAGGAGTCGTGAAAGTGGTAATAACAGATACAGCCACAATGATAGGTGAAATAAACGGATCAAGCACTTTGAGCGAAACACCCAGTCCGGCAATAATGAAAGCAAACTCTCCGATTTGTGCCAGGCTGAATCCGGATTTGATGGAAGTGTTCAGTGGTTCTCCGGATAAGAGTACGCCAAACGAAGAGAAAATGGCTTTGCCGATAATGGTAACCAGTGTAATGATGATGACAGGCCAGGCGTATTCTACCAATACAGCCGGATTCACCAGCATACCGACCGAAACGAAAAAGATAGCTCCGAAGAGATCTTTTACCGGTTGTATGATATGTTCGATATGTTCGGCCTCGATGGTTTCGGCAAGGATAGATCCCATGATAAATGCTCCTAGCGCTGTTGAAAAACCTGTGTAAGTAGCCAATACCACCATTCCCAGACAAAGACCGAGAGAGACAATCAGAAGAGTTTCGTTATTCATCAACTTCTTTGCTTTTTTGAGAAAGGCCGGAATAACGAAGATACCTATGAGAAACCACAGGATTAAAAAGAAAACGACCTTGAGCACACTTATCAGCAAATCTTCACCCACAAAGTCCTGACTCACTGCCATTGTGGAAAGAAGCACCATCATTAAGATAGCAATCAGGTCTTCCACTACCAGAGTACCGAATACGATACCGGTAAAACGTTGGTTACGCAATTCCAGATCATTGAAGGCTTTGATAATGATTGTAGTGGACGACATAGACAACATTCCCCCCAGGAAAATGGAATTCATAGTGCCCCATCCTAATAACTGTCCCACCAAATATCCAATGAGCAACATACTGATTACTTCGGTGATAGCCGTTATAAAAGCTGTGGAACCTACATTCATGAGCTTCTTAAAACTAAACTCCAGTCCGAGTGCAAAGAGCAGGAATATAACACCTATTTCTGCCCATATATTGATATTCTCAATATCTCCTACTGTAGGGAAAATATTAATATAAGGACCTGCCAGCAATCCGGCAATAATGTAACCTAAGACTAAAGGCTGTTTTAGCCATTTGAACAACAAGGTTATGATACTGGCCGATATTAATATCAGCGCAAGGTCGGCAATCAAAGTTGGCAAGTGTGACATTAGATGTGGGTTTATTTATTATAACATTCCTGATAGATAATATGTTTCCATCTATAAAAAGATGGAAACAATATAATAAATAGCTGCAGCTAAGAGTCCACTGACTGGAATTGTAAGAATCCAGGCAGTCATGAGGCTTTTGGTTACTCCCCAACGAACGGCAGAGAGGCGTTTAGTTGCACCTACTCCAATAATCGCTCCTGTGATAGTATGTGTAGTACTAACGGGGATTTTCAACATTTCCGTAATGTAGAGAGTGAAAGCACCTGCTGTTTCGGCAATCACTCCTTCCAATGGGGTTACTTTGGTAATTTTTGTTCCCATTGTTTTCACTATTTTCCAGCCACCGGACATCGTACCGAGTGAAATTGCTGTGAAGCACGAAAAAGCAACCCAGTCGGGAAGGTCATTGATGCTGTTGATACCCATGCCCAATCCCATTGAATGGCCGGCTATCATGGCAGCGGCAATAATACCCATTACTTTCTGTGAATCGTTCAGGCCATGTCCGACGCTGAAGAGGGCGGAGGATACGAGCTGTAACCTCTTGAACCATTGCTCGGCTGTGTGGGGATGTGCGCGTCGGCAGATGTAGAGGACAAACAGAGTGAAACCGAAAGCAATGACCATTCCGATAAAAGGAGCCAGAAAGATAAAGGCTGCAATTTTAAGAATGATGTTAAGCTGAATTGCTTCAAATCCGTTTGCCATAATGGCAGCTCCTGCAAAACCTCCGATAAGGGTGTGTGAGGAAGAAGACGGAATCCCTTTCCACCAGGTAACCAGGTTCCAAGTGATAGCCGCTATAATTCCTGCTAATATAATGGGCAGGGTGATATATTGCTCTACCACAGTCTTGGATACTGTATTGGCGATACCGAATCCACCTATTATATATTTGGCAATGAAAAAGGCTACGAAGTTGAAGAAAGCAGCCCATATTACAGCTTGAAAGGGAGTAAGCACCCTGGTAGATACGATGGTAGCTATTGAGTTTGCTGCATCGTGAAAGCCGTTGATATAATCGAATATCAGAGCCAGAATGATGATAGTCACTAATAATTCCATGTGTTCCGGCTTGCTTTATGCGTACTTTACAATCAGGTTTTTGAGAATCTTACCTACATGCTCTGCGGCATCGGTCGTTTTTTCCAGTTCATGCATGATCTCCTTTATTTTGATAAGTTCAATGCAATCTTTTTCCTCTTCGAAAAGTTTGGTGATAAAGAATTCGTATACATCATCCGCCTGGTTCTCGATTTCATGCAGTTTGGAACAGTATTCACGGAGAAGAGTCGGTTTCTTACGGAATGTTTCGAGTTCGTCCATGGCTTTGCATATATAGATCGCTTCCTCCTGAATCAAACGGCTCAACTCTTTGCCATTCTCTGAAATAGGACGGGGATTGTAAATAGAGATTCGTTTGGCACAACTGTTTATTCCGTCAATGACGTCATCCATGCAGGAAGCTAAGTCATGAATATCTTCGCGGTCGAAAGGAGTGATAAAGGTAGTACCTAATTCATCAAAAATCAGGTGTGTCAGTCTGTCGCCTTCCCGTTCCAGGTCTTTGATTTTTTTGTAGTAGTCCGAACGTTCTGTAGGTGAGTCATGTTGCAAGCTTTCTATTAAAACAACTGATGCTTCGCAGAGCACTTCTGATAGCTGTTTCAGTAAAGGGAAAAATTTGGGCTCCTTTGGAGTAAACCGGCTAAAAAAAGAATTTTTCATAAGTGTAAAAACTTTAAATTGTTTTTTCTTCTCTATTTATATTAGTAACAAATGAATACAGATTATAGTTTGCTGTTTTTAAGATTTTAGTTTGGCACGTACTACCTCTATAATGGCAGGCAATACAGAGATAAATATGATGGCTACAATCAGTAACTTCAGGTTTTCCTGCACAAACGGAAGGTCGCCGAAGAAATAACCAGCATAACAGAATACGGCAACCCAGAGCGCACCACCAACTAAATTATACATCATAAAATAGTAGTAATTCATCTTTCCCATTCCTGCTACGAAAGGTGCAAATGTGCGTACTATCGGGACAAATCTGGCTAGAATAATTGTTTTCCCACCATATTTTTTATAGAACTCGTGTGTTTTCTCCAGATAACTTTGTTTGAATATCCTGGAGTTGGGATTATTAAACAGCTTTCGACCGAAGAAATGTCCTATCATGTAATTGCAGGAATCGCCTAATACGGCAGCGGCAAATAAGATAATGACAAGTATATGCACGCTGATGGGCATATCGGGTAATGTTGAAATGGCTCCTGCAACGAAGAGTAAAGAATCACCGGGAAGAAAAGGAGTGGTCACTAATCCGGTTTCACAGAAGATGATAAAAAACAAGATGGCGTATGTCCAGGCATGATAATCACGCACAATCATCACCATATATTGATCGATATGAAGTATAAAATCCAATAAAAAGTCCATTTTATATACTTTGGTTATTATTGTAATGAAAGAATGTTATAGGCTTCCAGACCATAGTGA
This sequence comes from Bacteroides sp. LFL-34, assembly GCF_027257075.1. NCBI lineage: Bacteria > Pseudomonadati > Bacteroidota > Bacteroidia > Bacteroidales > Bacteroidaceae > Bacteroides > Bacteroides sp. LFL-34. Next base: position 18,451 of record NZ_JAPQKZ010000025.1, read on the forward strand.
ATTCTCTTTTCACTCAAATGGTGGAGGCAAACAGAAAGTGGGGCATAAAAGACTTGAATTGTCCTATGCCGAAAAAAGATATAAAATGGCTAAATGAGTATGTGTCCTAATGAATAGATATGATATCTATCGGAATATTTAAAAAGATTGGTATAATATGAAAAACCTGTCCATTGATTTTGAGGAAGTTGAATCTTTAGCGAGCTTAGTATGCGGATAGTGACAGAAGGAATATTGAATCTTAGTATTTTTAAGGGAGAGAGGTGGCGGAAGGAAAATGGATTTAAAACGCCGTTATCGTTATTGTAATTTTGCTTTCCGGCGTATTCTTTTGTCTTGACTAGTTTCTGTTCTTGATCCAGTTGTATAATGCTAGCTTTAGAGGTATATGAATTGGAATAGGTTTGTATGCCGTTACTACCGGCTTCTAACCGGTATGCCTCTTGTGCTTCGTTGAAAATCAGATGGAATCCCCAACACAGAAATACGCCTAATAGTATACAAAATATGTACTTCATCATAACGGCCGCAAAGGTAGAAACTATTTTTATATGAAATACATATTCACAAGCATAATTAACAATTATATCAGTGATTACCGGGAATTATTCTTTGAAGTTGCTTATCGTAAATTTCATCGGAGTATATGTTATCCCATTGGTACATTGTTTCTTATTAATTCTCGGATATAACATTGGAATATGATTTCTTTTTCTTTTTTTTGTAAAAGCTGTAGGGTATTTCCAGTCTGAGCGCTCTTATAAATAGAAACGTAATTTATTTACCTTTAAAAAGCATCAGTATGAAGAATGTAGAAAAACACTTGGTTGGATGGCTGTCAATTTGTTTGCTGCTTTGTAGCTTTCCTGTGTGGGCGCAAGGAGATGCCGGAGATTATCTAACAATCGTTGGTATGGTGAAAGACAAGCAAAATAAAAAAGCTCTGGAGAACGTAAATGTATCTGTGCATGGCAGTAATATCGGCACTGTGACGAATGCGGAAGGAGAATTTGCTTTGAAAATCAAAAAAACAGAAGCGCCGCGCGAACTAGAGATTTCACATATAGGTTATGTAAATAATCATATCTCTCTGGAGAAAGAAACACCCTCTAAGTTGACGGTTTGGCTGACACCTCATGCCAACCTGCTGAATGAAGTGGTGGTGTTTGCTGAAAATCCACGTATGATTGTAGAGAAGGCAATCAGTAAGATTCCTCTAAATTATAGTGATAAGCGTGATATGCTGACGGGATTTTATCGGGAGACTGTACAGAAAGGGCGTCGGTATATCGGTATATCGGAGGCTGTAATTGATGTGTCCAAAACAGCCTACACTAATAGAAATACTAATTATGACAAAGTAAGGGTGGTGAAGGGACGTCGCCTGCTTAGCCAGAAAGCGAGTGATACATTAGCTGTCAAGGTTGTTGGCGGCCCTAACTTGAGCATCACTTTGGATGTTGTGAAGAACAAGGGAGCATTACTCGATATGGAAGAATTGAATAATTATGAGTTCTGGATGGCGGAATCCATGCTTATAGATAACCGTATGCAGTATGTTATTAATTTCCGCCCGAAGGTAATCCTTATGTATGCTCTCTTGTATGGCAAATTATATATCGATCGTGAACGCTTGTCATTTACCCGTATAGAGATGAGTCTGGACATGCAGGATAAATCGAAGGCAACCACTGCCATTCTATATAAAAAGCCTCTCGGTTTAAGATTCAAGCCGCAAGAGCTGTCCTACCTGGTCACTTATAAAGATGTGGATGGAAAAACTTATCTGAATTACATTAGCAACACAATCCGTTTCAAATGTGACTGGAAGAAGAAACTGTTTTCCACAAGCTATACAGTAGCTTCCGAAATGGTCGTGACCGACAAGAGAGAAGGAATGTTGGAGACTATTCCCAACAAAGAAGCCTTCAGCTTGAATCAAATATTCTATGATAAAGTAGACGAATATTGGAGTCCGGACTTTTGGGGAAACTACAATATCATCGAACCTACGGAATCTTTGGAGCACGCAGTGGATAAATTAAAAAAGCAATCGAATTGAAACAGGGATAGTTTTCTTATATTTGAGGTCAATCATAAAGAAAAGCAAGTATGCTGGATGAACTGCTCATACTAAAAAAGATAAAGGGAGGTGACATAAAAGCGTTTGAGGAACTCTTTCGCCGTTACTATTTTCCTCTTTGCTGTTATGCGGCAGGCATTACCGGGCAAATGGAAGTGGCTGAAGAGATTGTGGAGGAACTTTTTTATGTACTTTGGAAAGAAAGGGAGCGCTTACAGATCTTTCAGTCCGTTAAAAGTTACTTGTATAGAGCGACTCGTAATCAATCTTTGCAGTATTGCGAACACGAGGAAGTTCGGAACAGATACCGTGAAACTGTATTGACTACTTCCAACCCAGAGCAGTCAACAGATCCTCATCAACAGATGGAGTATGAGGAATTGGAGAGATTCATAAATGGAACCCTTGAAAAGCTGCCGGTTCGCAGACGGAGGATTTTCGAGATGCATCGTCTGGAAGGGCGGAAATATGTCGAGATAGCGACGCAGCTTTCGCTTTCTGTTAAGACAGTAGAGGCTGAAATGACAAAAGCCCTCCGGACATTACGAGAAGAAGTAGAAATTTATATTCACATGAAGTGATGAAAACAGATATTTATAAAATAAAGACAGATCAGGCGTGGAATCGATTGTATAATCGCTTGGACAATGACCGTTTACTTGCGAAAGTGGATGAAGGCCACCATACACGCAAATATTCACAATGGATCAGGTACGGAGCAGTTGCCGCCGTTTTGATAGGCGTCATTTGGGGAACTTTGTATTGGGTGACCGGTTCTGATAAAGAACTGGTACAGCATCTTCTTACACAGGAAAATCAAGGTGTTTCCACTTTGGCAACGACTCTCGAAGACGGTTCTGTCGTACTCTTGGCAAAAGAAACTTCCCTGTTATATCCGAAACATTTTATTGCTGATAAACGGGAAGTGAGTCTACAGGGAAATGCGTTCTTTGACGTAGCAAAGAAGCAGGGACAACCCTTTTGGATTGACACGGAGCAAGCTAAGATTGAAGTGCTAGGTACTGCTTTTAGTGTGCAAAGTGATGAAAATGCTCCGTTCCGTTTATCCGTACAAAGAGGGATAGTGAAGGTTACTCTAAAAAAAGGAAATCAGGAGTGTTATGTAAAAGCGGGGGAAATGGTAGTAGTGCGATCACAACGATTAGTCGTTTTGGATACAGATAAGGAGAATGAAGAGTGGGGGAGCTTCTTTAAGCATATACGATTTAAAGATGAATCGTTAGCGAACATTCTGAAAGTCATGAATTTGAATTCGGATAGTTTGCAAATACAAGTTGTCTCACCGGCATTGGAGGAACGTCGGCTGACTGTCGAATTCTCTGACGAATCTTCTGAAGTTATAGCTAATCTGATAGCTAATGCGCTCGGTCTGCAATGTATCCGGCAAGGAGATATTCTTTTATTATCGGAATAGAACTCATTAAAGTTGGGAAAAATGAAACAGTCTTATCATTATCTGTCCGTTCTGCTGATACTCTTCTTCTTCGTCGATATGATGAGAGCGGATGGAAGTGATGTGCTGGAACGTATAGTCAGACTTCCCAAGATAAAAGGTACTGTTTATTCATTGTTGAGTGATGTCTCTCAACAGTCGGGATATATGTTTATTTATGATAGTAAAGTCATTGATAATGATGCAGTAGTGAAGATAAAGGGAGGCGAACGTTCCATTCGTCAGGCAGTGTATGACATCGTAGGAAATACCAGTCTGGAGTTTCAAGTGATGGGCACTCACATCCTGATTACTCTCCCTTCGGAGAAAAAGGTACGTGTGCAACAAGATTTTGTTCCGGAACAGATAACAAACTTTGTCATTATCGGTACTTTGCTGGATAAGGAGACAGGAATACCTATCTCTTCTGCTACTGTTGGAGTGCGAGGAACATCTATTGGCAGTATAACGAATCAGAATGGAGATTTTAAACTGTCTTTACCCGATTCTTTGAAAAATGATTCGATTACTTTTTCTCATATAGGTTATCTTTCACAGGACATAGAGTTTGCTTTGCTGATTGGACGGCACAATATACTTAGTCTCGAACCTAAAGTTGTCCCTTTGCAGGAAGTGGTGATTCGTCGAAGTGATCCAAAGAAACTTTTGCGTGAAATGATTGAGCGGCGGAATAAGAATTATTCGCATACTCCGGTATATCTGACTACTTTTTATCGTGAAGGAGTTCAGTTGAAAAACAAATTTCAAAACTTGTCGGAAGCTGTGTTTAAGGTTTATAAGACATCCTCATATTCTTCTGTACCGGATCAGGTGAAGCTGTTGAAGATGAGTCGGCTAAGTAATGTAGAAGCAAAAGACAGCTTGCTTGTAAAAGTAAAATCCGGAATTCAGGCTTGTATCCAGATGGATATCATCAAAGATATGCCCGAGTTCCTGACTCCTAGTGTAGAGAAGGGTATTTATGACTATACTTCAGAAGGAGTAACATTTTTAGAGGACCGATTTGTAAATGTGGTGCATTTTGAGCAGAAAAAGGGAATCAGCGAACCTCTTTTTTGTGGAGAGCTATTTCTTGATTCCGAGACAAGTGCTCTATTGCAAGCCCGTCTGGAAGTTCATCCTGTATATGTGAAGAATGCGGCAGGTATGTTTGTCGAAAGGCGTACGCGTAACGTGCGAATGATTTCTCAAAAGGTGGTATATACAATTTCTTATAAACCGTGGCAAGGGACTTATTACATACACCATATCCGTGGAGATCTTCATTTCAAAGTGAAACGGGTAAAAATGCTGTTCGGCAGCCGGGATCTTCATATCTGGTTTGAGATGATTACTTGCAAGGTGGATACCGAGCAAGTGGTCGTATTTCCCCGTACAGACAGATTGCCCACCCGTACCATCTTCTCTGACACCTATTTCAAATATGATGAGAACTTCTGGAGGGACTTCAACGTGATCCCATTGGAAGAGGAAATCAGTAAACTGATAGAAAAGATCTCTTTGAAGATAGAAGAAATAGGTGATTGATTTGTTTTGTCATTCAATGAGATTGCTGTACCTTTGCATCCGGTTTAAAAGATTGTATGTTATGGAATTACCAAAAGATCCGATGATGTTGTTCAGCGTCATCAATATGAAGTTACGTGATTGTTATTCTTCACTTGACGAACTTTGTGAAGATATGAATGTGGACAAGGATGAATTAGTGAATCAGTTGAAAGCCGTGGGCTTTGAATATAGTGTGGAACACAATAAGTTCTGGTAATCATTTTCTTGTTTACAACTTATAGATAAACTACTAAAAGTGCCTTCATCGCCTTTACAAAGGATATGGAGGCACTTTTTATATCTTATGCGCAGCTTCTCTCTTACTCTTTCTTGTTAATAAAAGCAAAATGCGGATTCCCGTATTTAACTTCCCCGCTCTTCTTCGTTCTAACTAATAAAGCTCAGAAAAAGAATTGATGATAAACGAGAATAAAATTCGTGAAGCTTGTGCCTCGAATCGCGAACGGGGATTCAAGATGTTGATGGACTCTTTTCAGGTACCGATATATAATTATATCCGTAGACTGGTCGTATCTCATGAAGATGCGGAGGATGTGCTTCAGGAAGTCTTTATCCGGGTGTTCCGGTATATCGATCAGTTTCGCGAAGAAAGTTCACTGTCAACCTGGATTTACCGGATTGCCACGAATGAGAGTTTACGCTTGCTGAACGGTCGTAAAGATGAGGGAGTTGTTTCTGCAGAAGATGTTCAGGAAGAGTTGATGGGCAAGTTGAAGGCTTCCGATTATATTGATTATGAAAATGAGCTGGCAGTGAAGTTTCAGGAGGCCATTCTAAGTTTGCCTGAAAAGCAACGGCTTGTATTCAACTTATGTTATTACGATGAACTTGAATATGAAGAGATTGCCCGTGTACTGGATAGCAAAGTGGATACACTAAAAGTGAATTACCACTATGCGAAAGAGAAGATTAAGGAATATATATTAAACAGATAGAATGATGAAAAAGGATTTTGATTTTGACGATATTGGTAAACGGACACCTTACCGTACCCCCGATGGATTCTTCGAGGATGTGCAACGAAAGGTGATGGAACGCGCCGGAGTGAAGCAACAGCGGAAATCTCACATGAAGCTGATTATTTCTACGGTGATTACCATGGCGGCAGTATTGATCGGATTTTTGTTTGTTCCATCTTTGAGACAAACAGATGAGGTGAAAACGTCTTCTTCGAAAGTATTAGCTAATGGTACAGAATCTGTAGATAAATGGATTAAAGAACTATCGGATGAGGAGTTGGAAGAGCTCGTCAGCTTCTCTGAAAATGATATATTTTTGAATTAAGTAACTCAATCAATTATTTTAAACGTGAAGATTATGAAGACTAAATTTATTTATGTAATTATGGCCGTCCTCCTGATGGGAAGCCAGATGACTTTGTCTGCACAGAATACGGATAACAAACAAAAAAAACAGCGTCCTACACCAGAACAAATGGTGCAGATGCAGACTAAACAAATAGTAAAAACATTGATGTTGGATGATGCAACGGCAGCTAAGTTTACTCCGGTATACGAGAAGTATCTGAAAGAATTGCGTGAATGTCGTATGATGACTCATAAGGCGAGAACAGAGAAAACTAAAGGACAAGGCACAGACGCTAAGAAAGAACGGCCGTCCATGACTGATGACGAGATTGCGACCATGTTACGGAACCAGTTTACTCAAAGCCGTAAAATGCTGGATGTTCGTGAAAAGTATTACAATGAATTCAGCAAGATACTTTCGCAGAAGCAGATTTTGAAGATTTATCAGCAGGAGAAGATGAATGCTAATAAGTTTAAGAAAGAGTTTGATCGAAGAAAAGGACAGAAACCGGGACAGGGACATCACCAGGGGCAAAGATCTCGCGCTCCACGTCCGGACCAGAAATAAATATTAGGTTTATTTTATTATAGTTTTATTTTACTAAATCAACACAATTTGAACATAGACAGCCATATTTATTCTTTTCAGTACCGTTTGATTACTTGTTATGTCTTGTTACTGATTAGTTTGACTGTTTTTGCTCAGTCCGGTAAAGAGCGTTTTTCCGGTCGTGTGATTGATACTGAAACCTATCAGCCGGTACCGTTTGCTACGGTCCGGCTTTTAGCTTTACCGGATAGTACATTGTTGGGCGGCGGCGCTACGGATGCTATCGGTAAATTTCAACTTTCCGTTTCCATTCCTAATCATGCAATTAAAGCGAAGTCTTTATTATTACAGGTGTCATATGTCGGATATAAGCAGGTTTTTCATCCCATTTCCAGCAAAAGCTCTTCTTACGAATTGGGGGATATAAATCTGACTCAGGAAAGTTATGCTTTGGATGAAGCAGTGGTAGTAGGGCAGGCTCCAATGGCGGTGACAGAGGGGGATACAACGGTATTCAACGCTTCTGCCTATCGTACTCCCGAAGGCTCAATGCTTGAAGAATTGGTAAAACAGCTTCCGGGAGGTGAAATAGATGCAGACGGTAAGTTGCTAATACATGGCAAGGAAGTAAAAAAGATTTTGGTGGACGGTAAAGAGTTTTTCTCTGATGATCCGAAAGCTGCTCTTAAAAATCTTCCTGTGGAGATGGTGGAGAAGTTAAAAGCGTATGAACGTCAATCGGATTTGGCACGTCTTACGGGAATAGATGACGGAGAGGAAGAGATGATTCTGGACTTGTCTGTGAAAAAAAATATGAAACGGGGCTGGATGGAGAATTTTATGGGAGGATATGGAAGTAAAGACCGTTATGAATTAGCCAATACCTTGAACCGTTTTCGTGAAAACTCTCAATTAACCATTATCGGGAATCTGAATAATACCAATAACCAGGGATTCTCGGAATTACAGAATGAATCTTCCAGTTCAACAGGCAATATCCGTAGCCGGATGGGACTGACTACCTCCCGCTCATTGGGGCTTAATGCGACTTATGATTGGAAGCGCGTTAAATTACGTTCAAATATTCAATATGTCGGCACCGATCGTTTGGAAGATAGCCGTACCACAGTCGACAACTTTCTCCGGGAAGATAAATCAATCAATCTGGGCACGAGTCATAGCCGACAACAGAATCACGAACTGGTAGCCAATGCTTCTCTTGAATGGAAAATGGATTCTGTTACTACATTGATTTTCCGTCCTCAATATCGTTTCTCAGCCAATGACAGAGAGAATAGTGGCTTTCAGGAAGGGTGGGGGAATGATGTCTTGTTGAATGAAAGAGAGTCCTCCGGCACCAATCATAATTCCCGGTATAATCTGACGATGATGTTGCAACTTAGCCGGAAATTGAGTCGTTTGGGGAGAAATGTTGCTTTGAAGGTAGACTATGGTACTAATGCTTCAGCTACAGACCGAAAGAGCCTTTCCACCACCCGGTACTTCAAAAATAATACGAAGAAGATTCAGAATCAGAAAATAGAGGATGATGTTGACGGCTATAATTACCGGGTGCAACTGGTGTATGTAGAACCATTGCCGTGGCGGCATTTCCTGCAACTTCGTTACAGCTATCAGTATAGAGTGAACAATTCGGATCGTTTTGTCTATGACTGGGATAAGGAACTGGAAGAGTTTGCTCCTGACTTTGATGAAGACTCTAGTAACCGTTTTGAAAATCAATACAGTAATCACTTAGTGAACCTTGCCATACGTACTTCACAAAAGAAGTATAATTATAATATTGGTGTTGATTTTGAACCTCAAAAGTCTGTTAGCCATTCATTGTTGAGTGATGCTCCCGAAGATCAGTTGGAAAGATCGGTCATGAATTTTTCGCCTACTGTCAATTTCCGCTATAAGTTTTCAAAACGCACCCGTTTGCAAATTGTGTATAGGGGAAAAGGGAAACAGCCTAATATACGTGATCTCCAACCTGTGACCGACCGTACCAACCCTTTGAATATCCGTGTCGGAAACCCTTCGTTGAAGCCTTCATATATGAATACTTTTACGCTGAATTTCAATTCTTATAATACCAAATATCAGCGAAATATGGTAGCTACCGCTTTGTTCGAGAATACCATTAACAATGTAACTAATCAGGTGACTTATGATAGTGAAACCGGTGTACGAACTACATCTCCGGTCAATATGAATGGTAATTGGCGGGCCATGGGTTCTTTTTCTCTCAATACCCCTTTTAAGAATCGTAACTGGATATTTCGTACTTACTCCTATCTGCAATATCGGAATCAGAATGGCTATACAACCTTGAATAAAGAAGAACCGGTGAAAACTTCCGTACAGCATTTAACGGGACGTGAACGTCTACGGATTACTTATCGTACCCGCCAAATGGAACTTACAGGGCTTGTTGGCCTGACTTATAACAATTCTTATAATGACGTACGGGAGAAACGTACTGAAACTTTTGATTATCAGGCAGGAACCGAATTGCAGCTTTATCTTCCCTGGGGGATGGAGTTATATAATGACCTGACTTATTTTCTTCGTACCGGATATGGTTATGAGGGTTATGCCAAAGCAAATTTCATGTGGAACTGCCAACTGTCAAAAGCCTTTTTGAAGAGGAAACAGTTACTAATCCGCTTCAAAATATATGATATTCTTCATCAGGACATTTCTATGATACGCACGATAACCGCTACTGCCATTCGTGACACTGATTATAATGCGCTAGGTTCTTACTTTATGGTGCATGCTATACTTCGTTTGAATTTGATGGGAAAATAATTAGAAATTAAATCTTCATTAGTTTGAAAACCACAGCAGGGTTTTGATTGTTGTATGTCCTACGTATAAAAACAATGTAAGGCTGGCTGAATGTTTCGACTGATAAAAATGATAAAAGATAAAGGTCGTTGGCGCATTTTTAAACTGAAGTTGATTGATGCCCGACTGTACTTTGTCAGTATCTTCGTAGGATTACTGACAGGACTTGTGGCTGTGCCTTATCATTACCTATTACAGTTTTTCTTTAATCTCCGTCACGATTTCTTTGATTCTCGTCCCAAATGGTATTGGTACATACCTCTTTTTCTTTTGATGTGGGGAATACTTGTATTCGTATCCTGGTTGGTAAAGAAAATGCCGCTTATTACCGGTGGGGGTATTCCGCAAACACGTGGAGTTATCAATGGTAGGGTTGATTATAAACATCCTTTTCTGGAATTGGTGGCAAAGTTTGTAGGTGGAATACTTGCATTAAGTACCGGATTGTCTTTGGGGCGTGAAGGTCCCTCCGTGCAAATAGGTTCGTATGTTGGATATTTGGTATCCAAATGGGGGAGGGTGCTTAGTGGTGAACGGAAACAACTATTGTCTGCCGGCGCCGGTGCCGGGTTAGCTGCTGCTTTTGCTGCCCCATTGGCTTCATCATTGTTGGTGATCGAATCTATCGAGCGGTTCGATGCACCTAAAACAGCTATTACCACTCTTTTGGCAGGAGTAGTGGCAGGTGGAGTTGCCAGTTGGATTTTCCCGATCAATCCTTATTTTCATATTGATGCTATTGTACCGGAGATGACTTTCTGGGGGCAAGTGAAATTGTTTCTTTTGCTGGCAGCAGTGGTTTCTGTCTTTGGAAAGTTCTTTTCTGTCACCACTCTTCAGGTGAAACGTATTTACCCTGCTATTAAGCATCCGGAATACGTGAAGATGTTGTATTTGCTTTTTATCGCTTTTCTGATTTCTATGGCCGAGTTTAATCTGACCGGAGGAGGGGAACAGTTCTTGTTATCACAAGCTATGCATCCGGACACGCATATTCTCTGGATTGTCGGCATGATGTTGTTGCATTTTGTTTTTAGCACTTTTTCTTTTTCTTCGGGTTTACCGGGAGGAAGTTTTATCCCGACGCTGGTGACGGGAGGACTTCTTGGACAAATAGTGGGATTAATTATGGTTCAACAGGGTGTTATTGCTTATGAGAATATTAGTTATATCATGTTGATTTGTATGTCTGCATTCCTTGTTGCAGTAATCCGTACCCCTTTGACAGCTATTGTACTAATAACCGAGATTACGGGGCATTTGGAAGTCTTTTATCCTTCTATTGTTGTAGGAGGATTAACTTATTATTTTACGGAAATGCTTCAAATCAAACCGTTCAATGTTATTTTGTATGACGATATGATTCATTCGCCTGCATTTAAGGAAGAACCGCGTTACACATTGTCTGTAGAAATAATGAGCGGCTCTTATTTAGACGGGAAAATAGTAGATGAACTTCGTTTACCGGAGCGTTGTGTGATAATTAATGTTCATCGTGACCGGAAGAATTTGCCTCCTAAAGGGCAGATATTAATGCCCGGCGATCAGGTGCAAATAGAGATGGATTCGCAGGATATAGAGAAACTGTATGAACCTTTAGTCAGTATGGCGAATATTTATTAATTGTCTGACTCTTATCCTTTGATATATACAAGAATAGCTGAAAGAATCTCTCTTTCAGCTATTCTTGTATTAGTATATTAAGTATTTATTTTTTCTTATACCAATCGGAGTTTGTACCATATTTAGCCCAATCTATAAATTTAGGATAGATTTCATTGATAGGCTTTTTCTCATTTTTATTGAAATTCTTTAATTCTGCAATATCATCAGCGTTGGCATTTGCCAAATAGAATGCAAAAGGATAAATATTCTCTTGATTAGATACATAATAAATACCTTCATTGGGCTTGGAACGGTCATCGTTTTGTCCAAAGAAAGAAGTGTCGACTTTGGAAGTCGGTTTTTGCATTGGGCAATGAATTTCCAAGCGATTACCTTCTTTGCTGGGACGATAAATGAATGCGTCGATTGATGTTTCCTGTTTTTTATTTGAATTTTTATCTCCGTATTTGAACGTTACCTTATATTCGGCATTCGGGTTTGTTTTGACATTATCAGTCAATATGATTGCATTACTTTCACGGGTAAATTTATCAGTTCCCGAAGCTACAGTGAACCCTTTTTCACCTTCTTTCTTAATTAAGTATTCGGTTGACTGTGCATTTCCTGCATTTGAAAGGGTGAAACCTAATCCGTTAGTGAATACTGTATACTTATTATATAAAGTTTTAAACGTAAATGACTCGCTTAAGATTTCATTGTATATATTGAAAACTTTTTGATAAGTATACTGAACCAATACGTCATTCATGTCATAATCACCAGCTTTAGGCCATTCATCTTCAAATGCGTATACACCGGTTTTTTCGATGGTTGTATTCAAGTCTTCATCTACAGGAGGAACATTGGTTATTTCAGGATTAGCTTTTAATGAGAACACAACATCTGTAAAGTTTTGGTCGTCCATGAAATCTTCAAAAGCAATAGCAATGTTGTTGTTTTTATCTCTAAACATAGCTGTACGTACATCTATACCGCTATTAACTTTTGTGCTGAATCCTTTTGTGGAGCAAGCATAAAATCCATAGGTTAGAGTATGGCTATTGAAACCTGTAAAATAAGTGTTCCATGCGTTGCATGCGAGAACAAAACCGATACTATATCCTTTGGGAAAGTTCGTCCCCTCCGGGTGTTCAGGATCATCAAAATATTTTAGTTGTACAGCTGTACCTTCTTCTATACCTTGAGGAGAAGCTTTGAGGCTCCCGTTATTCCACGTCATTTGGGTATTGGGGAATATAGCATATACCTTTACGTCTTTCAGGCTAGTAGGAAGCTGATCAGCTCGGTAATAGTAGTAGCCTAATGAGCTGTTCCAACATGTCCAACCTTTCAATGCTGTTAATACTACGGCTGTTTCATCTTTCTCTACATATAAATCTGCTTGAGTACGATAATCTTCAGGACAATCTTTAAAAGTATTCAATACTTTATTTACAGTAGTACGTAATTCATTCATTTCAGATTTACTCAATGTGAGTTTAGGGTCCTTACCTTTATAAGCGTAATAAATGACTCCACTGTACTCATCGTATTTACCTAGATTCGTCTTCCATCCTAGATTATCAAATCTATTCTCATCAAATTTTGTGGATTCTCTGTAGGATGCTCTAGTCGTAGGTTGCTCATCTGTGTCTGATACTTTCAAAACACCATTAACAATTTTCCCAGGTATTGCTCGTCTGGCGAAAGGTGATGTAGAAACGATATATACATCAGATACATAAGCTGGCAAATCAACCGTTGCGGTAAATTTACCTTGTTCGTCTGTCCATGCACCGTCTAATGCCTGAACATTTTCTTTTAAGGCAATAGTGTTTTCACCTTCAATTAATGGATTTCCATCATAAATGGAGAAAGGGACTCTTGATTCAGAATCGGAATAGTCAATTTCTACTTGTACTTTTTGTACGGTAGAGAAACTAGAGGGATTAGTACCAGTTCCTGGATCTTCCTGGTATAAGTCTTTGTCACTGTCTACACAACTGCTTACACCCATTGCAATAATCATTGTACATGCTAACCAAAACTTCTTCATATGCGTTGTTTTTTGTTTATGCGATAATTTAAGTCTGTTTTGTGTTTTAAAATAAACCCGTAAGTTCTTTGGAGGTCAAAGGCTTACGGGCACAAAGATATATATATTATTCAACACAATCATCGAAAAGTTGAATAATTTTTCGAAAATGTATTCTATAACTTGTATTTTTTATTCTTTTGTCTCATTATTCCATACTTCTTAGCCATGTAATTTCTTCTTTCCATTTACTTTCATCCGGAGTTTCGAGTATCAACGGTATATTATCAAATCTGGAATCTTGCATTAATCTTTCAAAAAAAGCTTTGCCAATCAATCCTTTACCAATGCTGTCGTGGCGGTCAACATGGGTGCCTAATGCTTTTTTAGAATCATTCAAGTGCATACCACGGAGGTAGTTGAATCCGACTTCTTTATCAAATTCATCAAATACTTTATCATATTCATTGACAATATCGTAACCAGCGGTATAGGTATGGCAGGTATCGAGACAAACACCTACCCGGTTCTTATCGTTTACCCGATCAATGATATATTTCAATTGCCAGAATTCGCTTCCTAAATTACTGCCTTGCCCGGCTGTGTTTTCAATAACAGCTGTTACTCCTTTTGTTTTTTCTAAAGCGAGATTAATGCTTTCTGCAATAAGCGACAGGCAATCTTCTGTTGATATTTTATTGAGAGAGCTACCGGGGTGGAAATTTAAAAGCTTCAATCCAAGTTGCTCACAACGTTGCATTTCATCCAGAAAAGCGGCACGACTTTTTTGAAGTCCCTCTTCCTCCGGATGCCCCAGATTGATAAGGTAACTGTCATGTGGAAGGATATATTCCGGTTGGAAAACATATTTCTCACAATTCTCTTTGAAGAGACTGATACTTTCTTCTGTTAGAGGTTTACTTACCCATTGACGTTGATTCTTGGTGAATAACGCAAAAGCATTTGCTCCTATTTCGTGCGCATTAATGGGTGCGAACTCTACGCCACCAGAGGCGCTAACATGTGCTCCGATATATTTCATTGTTCTTTCTTAATTTATTTTACTCTGCAAATATAACGTTTTTAAAGGAGTATATGTTTGTAGAGAGAACTCTTCTTGGTTACAATTCATAGGATCATGTACTTTATACTCTGTTCTTTATCTTTTATTCTCTATAAAAAATATCCCGTTATTCAATTTTCTATAAATTGAATAACGGGACAGTTTTTTGGGGGGAGAGATTAAATCTCAAAATCCGGTAAATAGTCTGTCAGGACTTTATTAACCTGTTTCCCTTTTACCTGATCTGTTACCGTCGTTGCACCTTCCTTTTTACCGGCATCGTAGTTTAAGGAAACTTTCTCCACTTTATTACTAACGTGAATAGCGGCTTTTCCTTTTTCCGTAAGGTTGCAAGTGATAGTCCAGTCACCTACTTGAATGATATTGCCTTTGCGAACTACCTGCATATCCGGACGGTTGTCTCCATGTGTATCCATCACAGTCAGGAAACGGGCGGTTTTGCAAGGAACAGTTGTAGAAGAGAAATGCCAGTGATTAGGATATTTCACTGCTTTTCCTTGTGCATTCGTCACATTTTTCCAGTTGGTCGGAGCACAGAAGAAAGTATCTACCATTGCCTGTTCCGTTTTTGCCGAACTGAAAAGATGGGCAACAGAGATACCGCCAGCTTTATTCCTTCCGGTTACTTTCACCTCATCGGTCAGTTCCTGTATTTCCATCGGTAATTCTACAGTATGTAAAAGGTAACTCCATGTAACAGCCTCCTTTCCTTCCAGTTCATCATAAATCACGAAAACTCCGGTACTTCCCAGTTGGATGATATGACGGCGGAACATATTCAGTTTGTTCTCATCCCATCCTTTTTCAGGCGTATATTGCGTACCGGATAGTTCTCCACGTTTCAGCCATAGGGGAGAAGTCACTTTACCATAAGCATTGGAAGCATCTCCTACCATATAAGCGATTTTTTCTCCTTCATACCAACGCGGAATCCAGCCATATCCTTCCGTTCCAATCTTTTGAGTCATTCCATTTACCAAAATGCTGTTGTGTGCACGGGTGTTACGGTAAGAATACATACAATGATCGTCCGTAAAACCTGTACGATGTCCGCTGCTGTAAAAAATGGCTTTACCTCCATAGAATGTATTAAAAGCATTCTGATTGGCCAGTGCATGGGAAGTGGAACCATAAGAACTGGAGCGGAACGATAACATGGCATTCTTATCTATATCTCCCAAAGAGGTATTCATCGTACCGATTCCCGTTTCATTGAATACTTTCGCCATGGGTAGTTCGGCAAGAGTATGTCCTTCTTTGGGGAGAACTTTCTTGGTTGTACAACGATACCAGGTCAAGTCTCCAGATTTTCCGAGGAAAGTTTTTTCCATGATATCCGGTTCCTTTTGCAGAATGGTACGTACATAAGCAGCCGCCCACGGATTATTACATTCACGTGCCAAGGCATCCGCATAACCTACTCGTGTACCGTTCGGCTTCATTTTGCTTTCATGTGAATTGCCTTGTCCTGCAGATTTTGAGAATGGAGGCTGCTGGTAGATGACGTAAAATGCATTGTTGTTATACCACGGATCGGCGAAGAAATCGAATCCGCTGATACGGGAGTAGAAAGCGGGAACTTCAATCAATGTGCGAAGATTGACCTGGAAATAAGAATCACCATTGTGCCATCCTCCATCCGCGTTGAGGCCCGGCAGACGGGATACCCATTCATTGTAGCAATAATCCACCCAGGTGGAAGCCATCGGGAGTTCGCCATACGTAGCAAATGCCGCCATATTCAAGATACGGAAAGTCATTTGCCAGACATGATTATCAGCAATGCGGTTTTCCAAGTGATTGACATATTCATGATAGAACTTCTTTCCATTGTCACGAATCGTTCTTAGGAGTAGTTTTCTCTCATTCGGAGTCAACAGATTGTACCATGCATCATACGCTGAAGTGCTCATGGACAGAATAGTAGAACGATTGAAATCTCCAGCAAAGTACTTACTTTTTTTCCAGGAAAGAATTTCGGAAAGACGCTTAATGCCTTCTTTGTAGTATACCTCATCTTTCGTTAGCAGGTAAGCGCGTACCATGGCTTCGATATTTGCTTCTTCACGGTCTACAATCTTACGACTTTCCCGAATCAGGGCAGAACGATATTGAACAATATTTGTCAACTTGACAACCTGGGTTGTATCAATTTCTTCTTCCAGATGTTTCAGCGGGTGGTTCAGGCATTTATCGGCTTTTCGGATATAAGCCTGTGCCTCCGGATTGTTTTTATTCCGTTCGATGATATTATCCCAATCTTCGGCATCAAGCAAGATGCGGGGATGAGTCTTGGGCAATTTGGTTAATACTTCCTGTAGAGAAGGAGGGTTGAATGTACGTATGTGTTCGTCTATATAAAAATGATAAACAGGTGACCATTCTTCTTTTCCTTCTTTGTTAACGTAGGCATGTTGCCAATACCATTTCCCTTTTTCAAAGAGTTTGAATGGGTTGAAAAATGCCCATTTTCTTTCGGCGGTAATCACTTCCGATTTAAATTCGGGGTCGCGTGCAATACGGATGCGGTAGGTTACTTCGGGTTTGTAGTCCTCTTCTTCAACTCCGTCCAATACAGCACCGAGGTGCGGGAACTTATCCGGCCACATAAAACGTGGGGGATTGACAGTAATATGCTGTCCGTTCAGGGGCGAAGGCGTTTCGCGGACCTCGTGCATCAATGTCTGTTGAGTCAGACGCATGATTCCTTTTTGCGCATACCCATTGGTGGATAGCAGAATACCGAGCAAAAGAGAAAATATAGACGTTCGTTGTTTCATCATCTTATTTTAATATTTATTATTCATCATGTATCATTCAGCGTTTATCGCTGTTTGAACAATTCTTTCAGACGGATGGTCTTGTTATTAATTAGTGGACGTGCCCAAAAACCGATAAAGGTTATGTAGCCTACGAAAACCAAGATAAATAACATTCCTGTGCGGAGCGATGTAGCATCTGCCAGTGTACTCACAATCATCGGACCACCCGCACCACCTACTATTGCAGAACATAGAATACCCGCAAAGGAGCCGTGATGTTGTGAGGCGGAGTTCAGTGCCAATGAGAATACGATGGAATACATCATTGAGATGCTGAATCCGACAGCGGGAAAGGCAATGATAGATACTTCTTTGCTTCCGAACAAAGCAGATAATAGTAGGATGATGGTCAATATTCCGGAGATTTGTAACAACCGTTTGCTGTCAATCAGCTTGAGTAGAATCATACCTACCAGACAACCGGCTGTCATCAGCCCCCAGAAGTAGCTTACAGCTTGTGCACCTTCAGTTTGCGGATTTACTCCATGATATTGTTCGAGGAATGTACTCATAAAAATAGAAGTTCCCTGTTCCGTACTTACATAACAGAAGATTCCCAAGAAAAACAACCATACATATTTCTGTTTAAACAAAGCGAGGTATGAATCTTTTGACCCGCTTTTTTCATCTTCTTTCAGTTCGATCTTGGGAAAGCGGGAGACACCGACGGCAATCAGCATTACTAATAATAGGATGGTGAATACCCAGTAAAGAGATACCCACGGCATTTCCCGTGGAGTGACATCGGCCAACAGGTCGATAAAGAAACCTTTACCTGCTGTATATGTTGCCGGATCAAGTTCACGAATCAGATAAGTATATACCAGAGGACTTAGGAAAGAAGCAATGCCAAACATGAACTGTGCCAGTTCGGCGATAAATGCATAGTTTTCTTCTCCTCCTACGGTACGTTGGAGCGGATTCAATACCGTTTGTAACATGGCCATTCCCAGTCCGATGATGAAAGAAGAAGCCAATAACATCGGATACGTGTGCATGCAGGCAAATAAGATGGTGCCGATGAACGGCATCAGAAATCCACCGAATAATACCGGCTTTTCACCGAAACGGTCGATGAGCAATCCGGCAGGGATAGACATGATAGCATAGGCCAGGAAAAAAGAGGTCGGGATAAATCCCGCCATTGCCAGGTCACTTAGATTGAAGTTGTGGATAATGTCCGGAATGAGTGGTCCCAGAATATTAGTAATAAAAGAGATGGTGAACCAAAACGCCATAATCAGCGTCAGCATTCCTAAATTCTTTTTCATAATTTAATCAGGTTTGGAGCAGATAATTGAGTAAATACAAGTGACGCAGCTCCAATACTTCCAGCCTTGTTTCCAAGAGCGGCAGCTATGATTTGGGTATTCACGGCACAGTCGGGGATGGCATAACTACGCGCTTTTTCGCTTACTTTCTGAATGTAAAAATCTCCGGCTTCGGAGAGTCCTCCGCCGATCACAATCTTTTGAGGACTAAAGATATTGATAAAGCCTGCAATTCCATGTCCTAAAAAGTCACAGTGTTCTTCCAGTGATACTTTTGCAATCTGATCCCCTTGTTTGTAAAGGCGGACAATCAATTCTCCGTTAATCTCCTCATTCGGGTAGGAGATACCTGCGTCTGCTATTCGTTGACTGAAGCGGCGTACCAAAGCGGAAGTGGAAGCATAGTGTTCCAGGCAGCCGACAGAACCGCAAGCACAAGGTTCACCATTGGCAATGAGAGGTACGTGTCCCAGTTCCGTTCCCCGGTTGGCATAACCGTTGAACAATTTGCCGTCGATGACTACTGCACCGCCAATACCCGTTCCTACTGTCAGGAAGACAACATGAGTAGCTCCCTGACCGGCCCCATACATTGTTTCTCCCAGTCCCATTAGATTGGCATCATTTCCCAATAAAGCAGAAAGTCCGGTTTCTGTTTCAATGTGGTCTGCCAAGTGAATGTTTTCCCAACCGTTGATGTTTTCCGCACCTCCTAAAACAACACGGTTCGTACAATCTACGATACCCGGTGTTCCGATTCCTATACCATCAATTTTGTAGCCTTTTTCTTGTGCAAAGGCTTTCGCTTCATTGATAGCAGTAACCAACTGTCCGATGACAGCTTCTGCTGATTCATCGGCTTTCGACGGTAACTTTCCTTGAAAGTAAAATACGCCTTCATTATCAATAAGGGCGTATTTTACTGAAGTTCCGCCAAGGTCAATTCCTATAGCGTATTCTTTTTCCATTTCTATTTAAGTACTAGATTATTCATTGCTTTTACTGTTTAACTACACTCTTTCCGCCCAAATCGGTGAACTCCAAGCCCATTGTCCGTCACGTTGGCGAACGCGTACATAGTAGTAATCCGTATCACGTTGCGGGTCTTTATCTTCCATGTAGTGTTCCAGAGTGAAACAGCTTTCCGGCATAGCACGATTGAAAAGGATCGCCTCGCTCAACCAACCGATCATGAAGTGTGAACGTGAACCTTCGAGCAACTCGCCCAACGTATGTTCAAACTTCTTGCCATTGAATTCGGCAATGATCTTACCGTCTTTGGGCATTTCCACATCCAGAATGACGGCTTGCATGGCTGCTGTAGTCGTATTCGGATTTTTGCTGCTATACATATCCAGTTCGGTTTCCTTGTTGCCAACGGATACGATACGGTTGACATGCGTGTGGAATTCAGTTTCACCTTCTTGCGGAGAAGTGAACGCTGCGCCACGGAAACAAGGAGTTACACTATGGATCTGTCCTTTGTCCACGGACAGTTTACCCTGCCAATGTACGTATTTCTCTTCACGATTCCAACCAAAATCAACTTTAACTTTGCAACGTACCGTATCACCTTCCGGGGCAATCGGAGTCAGCGGGCCATTCATGCGAGCTAAAATCTGTCCGTTCTTGACAATATCTACATAGTCGATACAGCTTTCACCTGTAACGTTCAGATAGATACGGCGGCTGTTACCGCGAACCACGTCACCCATGAAAGCGTCGTTGAGGCGGAAGTCGATAATAATTTTATCACCGGTTGCGGCACATACATGGCGGGTGCGGAGAGCTTCCCAAATAGCGTCGCGAGTCAATGACGGAGCCATGACACCGATACGACCGTCGCCATAGCTTCCCGGATAACCGGAATGTTGATCGGTAGAAGCCATGATACCGAATTTGTTGCCTAATTCAAGACCATATTGAATGGTTCCTTCCCATTGGCGCGGACCCATATCGTGTAGATAAGGATAATCTCCCTGATCGCTTTCTGCCAGACCATGACGGGAATACATTTCTACGAATGGGGTAATATCTCCTTCGGTAAAGCATTTCCAGTTGTAACCGCGATAGCCGCCCTGGTAACCCATGTGATGTGGAGTAATAAATACTTTGTGTCCTTTTGCCTTCTGTTTCCAGTCTTCGATAGAAGTACATTCTACAAGCGGTGCGTCAAGATCATAATTCAATGCAACATGGTCACCATGTTCCATACTGTGGGCCTCGTATCCGACAAAAGTAAGGAACTCACCTTCTTTATTATATTCATTCGTCATTTTTACGTACTTCTCATAACCGCCTTCACGCAAACGTTTGAAAGCTCCTGTGTGATAATCAATCACCCATTTCAGGCGGGGATCATCTGCTCCGGGAATATCCGGCCACATAGCATGAGGAGTGACACTGACAAAATCTAATTGTCCTTTCGCTGCTTCAAAAGCGTCGCGCATGTCGCCGTGTCCGTATGTGATGTTGCAATGGTTATGTAAGTCGCCCCAGTACATTTTGAGGTTACTGGCTGACGGCATAATCTTTTTTGCTTCTTTGCTTCCAGCTGCGCAAGAACCCAGCAAACTGCCTGAAGCTGCCAATCCGAGGAAAGACCAGCCTGTGTTTTTTAAAAACTTTCTTCTATCCATGGTTTTATCTAATTTATTCGGTTATTAGGCACGGATTACACGGATTTCACGGTTTTTAGAATGATGATGGGTAAAGCAACAGCGTTCATCCGTGTAATCCGTGCCTAATTTTATTATATAACTAACTATAAAGCATATTGGGGACACCTTGCCCTCTTAGCGGTTTTGCATTTGCCGGCGATCACCTTTAAAGAGGACTTTTTCCTTTTCATCCGGGTCAGTATCTTTGTACTGTTTTTGAGTGTCCTGAAGTAGCTCCATCAGTTCTTTTTGTACTTTAGCATACTCCGGTTTGCCGAAGACGCTGTTCATTTCTCTCGGATCAGCTTTCATGTCATACATTTCCCATTCGTCAATATCGTTGTAGAAATGAATCAGTTTGAAATCTTGTGTACGGATACCATAGTGACGTTTTACAGAGTGTTCTGCAGGGTACTCGTAATAATGGTAATAAGCAGCTTTACGCCAGTCGGCCGGGGTTTTGCCTTCGTTGACCAATATCGGTTTCAAAGAAGCTCCTTGAATATCTGACGGGATATCTACTCCGGCAAAGTCGAGGAAGGTAGGAGCAAAGTCTACATTCATGCTGATTGCATTACTGGTACTTCCTGCTTTGATTGCTTTCGGGTAACGGATGATAAGAGGCATGCGCTGACATTCTTCATACATGAAGCGTTTGTCAAACCAGCCATGTTCGCCAAGGAAGAAACCCTGGTCGGAGGTGTAGACAATGATTGTATTGTCCAGTTCACCAATCTTTTCGAGATAATTCAGTAGTCGGCCGATATTTTCGTCTACTGCCAGAACCGTAGCCAGATAATCGCGCATATATTGTTGATATTTCCAGCTGATTAAAGATTTGCCTTTCAAGTCACCTTTGCGGTATTCGGCAATGCGCCCGGCGTATACAGAATCCCATTTATCCTGAACTTCAATAGGCATACGTTTATATACACTATAAAGACGGTTGGTTGTATCTTTCAGCATCTCTTCACGAGTCATCAATTTGAGATCCCAGTCGTTTGTCAACGTGTGCTCGATAGACATATCCTGCTCGCGAGCAGCTCTTCCACGACCTTCGTAGTCGTCGAACAGATTAGCCGGTTCTGGGAAAGTTGTATTATTGAATATGCCTAAATGACGGGGAGCGGGCATCCAGTTACGGTGTGGGGCTTTCTGGTGATACATCATGCAGAACGGTTTGTTCTTGTCCCGTCCTTCAAGGAATTTAATTGCTTTGTCGGTAATAATATCCGTAGCATATCCTTTTTCTACGATATGTTTTCCGTCTTCCCAGAAATCAGGATCGTAATAGTCACCTTGCTCATGTTGGCCGCTAAGGATACTCCAATGGTCGAAACCTTGCGGTTCGCTGATGAGATGCCATTTGCCAATCATGGCAGTCTGGTATCCGGCTTGCTGAAGAAGTTTGGGGAATGTCTGCTGATCGCCGTTGAATGTACTTGCATTATCGGTAAAACCATTCTCGTGACTGAACTTGCCGGTGAGGATGCAAGCGCGTGAAGGTCCCGAAAGAGCATTGACAGCGTAACAATTATCAAAGCGAATACCTTCATTGGCAATCCGGTCCATATTAGGAGTTTGGATCAGATTTCCTCCATAACAGGACATTGCTTGAGTGGTGTGATCATCCGTCATCATGAAGATGATGTTCGGCTGTCTGACTTCTTCTTTCTTTTGGCTGTTGCAAGAAACGAGGCTTAGTGCTGCCAATGGGAGGAGTAGGGTAGAGGAGGTGTAATAGTTTTCCATAATGATAAGAAGCCTCTCCCAAGAAAAGGGGCAGGGAGAGGCTTTGAGGCTTTTTATAGTTTGTATTTTAATGACTGTTTCTTTCCGTTTACTTTCACTTCTACTTCCAGACCGTTTTCATCGAACGCTTTGTTCTTGAATTTAGCGTCAAATTTAGGGGCATCTGCGCTTTTCTTAACCGGGTAGATAACAGTGATGTAACGTACAGCTTCTTCGCCGTCTTTTCTCACGTTGAACGATACATTCATACGTTTGTAGCGTTTGCGATAAGCTGTTGAACACCATCCTGGTTCTTTTTTCATACTCATGCCAGCAGGGCCAAAGCATTGCAGTTTCATATTGCTTCCATCCTCAAACTGTGTCAGGAACGTCATGTCTTCGCGGCTGTTGGCAATTTCTCCTTTCGGCATCTGATAGTGAAGATTGATAGAACCTTTACCGCTACCTGCCATTTCATCTACAATGACAAAGTAAGTGTTATCAACGAAGAAAACAGAACGACGGTGTTTCAGATTCTTGTAACTCGGATTTTCAGTCACTAAAGTCTGGATAGCACCTTCCGGTTGCCATAACTTAGTAACAGATTCTGTTGTCTCGAGATTTTTGTTGTCCAAGGTTACTGTGTTGTGAACACAAGTCTGACGGTGCCAGTTGCGTTGTTCCATTACTTCGCCTTCACCGGCGTATACATACGAACCTGAATCCGGGAACAAATTCTTGCCGTTGAACCAAAGTTCAAATGTACCATTATCCGGCTGACAGTGCCAAAAAGCTTTCGGACCTGCCTTTACTACCATTTGGGTAGCATCCATTCCCCATGAATTACGGAATACAAAGAAGCCTGATTTCAGGAAACCTTTAGACATATAATCCGGCAATGCACCTTCTTTTCCTTCTGTGGCAAAGTATTTGATTGCCTGGTTCTTTGGGAACAGTTTGCTCCATGCTTTGTAGTTTTTCACCATTTCTTTCTTTGTTGTCAACTTGGCATCGCTGAAACATGGATTGGTGTAATCAGGGAAAGAAATGTTTGCGTAGAACATAATCATGCTTTCGATTGTATCCAGATAATCTTGAGGGAATTCCTTACGGAATCCGTTGGCATCTGCGATACCTAAAGCTTTACAGAAAATGTTAATAGCTGCCAGATGATAATGTGGGTCAAGTTCGAACTGTCCGCCATCTTCGTATACCTGTACGTGGATTTCACGGTTCAGAATGTCGATACCACTTTTTCTCCAAGCCGGAGCATCTTTGAATTCAGGGAAAAAGGCACCTGCATAAATCATGCGTTGAGCTTCAAACAGTAAATGGTTGCCTTGATCCGAGTAATTAGCAAGGATATGTACAGCATGTTTGTAATAGTTCACCAGGAATTCTGTCAGGAAGTCCGGAGTGAAAGAAGGGGAGGGAAGGAATAACTGGAACTGTGAAGTCTGGTCTTGCAGACGATTACTAACTTCCAGCGGGCGCCATGCAAAACGTACGTTTTCTACTTCGCCTTTGATTTTTCCATCACTAACCAGCTCATATTCTTTCTTGTCCATCTTCACCAACGGATTCTTTTTAATCCAGTCGATATACTGATGTGCCCATTCTTTAGCATATTTCTCGTCACCGGATATGCGATAAGCCTTTCCCATCGGAGTGAACCATTTGTGACGGTGCAACTGCCAGCGGAGCTCATTGTCTTTCACCGGCCAGTATTGCCAGTTGATGTCTTCTCCGTAGTTGTAAGAAGGCTGATAACCTTTATGTACGAAGAATGTATGTTTCAATCCGTCATCGGCCCATTGCTGTTCTTCTTTGCTGATAGTCACTTTGTTCAGATTGATATCCGGAGTTTTTACGTTGGTACGTGCACGGTAATAGTCCAGTAATGCTTTGGCAGCATCCTCATCTTTACCCTCCTGATGCAAAGCTTTTACTTTCTCCAGTCCCGGATAGTCCAGGTTAAGAAGAGAAAAGACTTCGCTTTTCAGTTCTTGGGCGTAACCCTTGCTTACGAAACATGCGATTGCAAGCAAAATGATGTACTTTAAAGTTTTATTCATGATATAATTTACGATTTTACGATTTACTATTTACGATTGAAAAGACTCTTGCTTTTGTATTATTGGATCACTCTCAACTCTCCATTCTCAACTTTCAACTTCTTCAATTCCATGAATCTCTTCAATGCTTCCAGATAATAGTAGTCAGCATAGTTCAGTGGAGTATCGATTTCAGAGCCGTTAGGCAGTGAACCGACAGAATGCATCAGAATGAAGCCCTGATTGTCACCCACTTTTGCAAGATATGCGTCGCTTGACAAACTCTTCAGAATCTTTTCCGCATAATCCAGATATTTCTGTCCGTCGGGAACCATGGTGCTTAGTTCGATCATGGCAGAAGCAGTGACAGAGGCAGCAGATACATCGCGCGGAGTTTCTTTAGTTACAGGAGCATCATAATCCCAGTAAGGAATGGCATCCTCCGTTTTTACGCGGTCCATAATCATATTGGCTATATCCTTTGCAAAGTTCAGGAAAATGCTGTCATTTGTTTCACGGAAGCAAGCGGTATATCCATATATAGCCCATGCTTGTCCGCGTGCCCATGAAGAATCATCGTTCTTTCCTTGGAAAGTTTGTTTGCTTTCCACTGTACCGTCGTTGTTATAGCTTATTACATGCCAGCAGGTATAATCCGGACGGAAGTGATTATGCATGGTGGTCATAGCATGTTTGATAGCAATGTCTTTGTATTTATTGTCACCTGTCGCTTTTGCTACATTAAACAGAAGATCGAGGTTCATCATATTGTCGATAATAACCGGGAAGTTCCATGTTCCGAAATCCCATGAACGGATAGCACCGATAGAGTCGTTGAAACGACCGCAGAGGTTATCGGCAGTTTCTCTCATCACAGCAGCGATGGTATCGTTAGGTGAAAGACGTTCTGCATTGCCATAGCTGCAGTTGACCATGAATCCCAAATCATGCGTACCTTTATAATAGCGTACCGGATTCAGAAGATTGGTATATTCGATTGCTTGAGTTTTCAGTGTATCGTTTCCTGTCAGTTCGTATGCATACCATAATGAACCGGGGAAGAAACCACTTGTCCAGTCATAAACGTTGCAGAGACGGCGTTTGCCTAGCTGGTCAGCAGTAGGTTGTGCGCGTAGCGAATCTTTGAATGTTAATGAATCTCTTTCCAACTGACGGCAAAGGAAATCCATGTCATAACCTGTACGGATGGAGCGTGGCAGCATTCCTGTACCACTAACTTCTTCAGCAGAAAGTTGTAATTGGGCGGAAGCTACATCCAGTCCTTTTTTTATCCAACTGTAGTCTTCCTTTGGAGCTGTCTGGCACGACGCGAGTGCAATACTAACCGAAGCAAAGAGAACAAGTTTCATTTTCATGTTATTCATTTTAAGTGATTGTTTTTAGAAGTTTTGTAACTGATGCAAAAGTAACCGAAAGGCAAAACTTTCCGTTGCAGGATTGTCCAAAAGGAGTTCGAACTCTGCTTTTCAAGTTTTGATTTTGTTGAAAAAGGTTTTAATTTTCTCCAATATGCCCTAATTAAGGCATATTGGAGAGAATGAGGACTATTCCCAATTCGGATTTTGATTAAATTTAATCATCAAGTCCATGTCTCTTTGTGGAATGGGAAATAGTTCATGCTTACCTTTTACAGTATGTCTGTAAACAACATAATTAAATTCAGTTTCCGCAGTCCACCAGTTAAGCAAATCATTGTATGTTTTTTGAATAGTTTCATAATATATTCCCCAGCGGATTAAATCCATGCGGCGGTGTCCTTCAAAAGCCAGCTCATAAGCTCTTTCTTGATAGACTGCTTTACGAAAATCTTCTTCATTTAAATCTTTTAAATCACAAATACTCGTCTTACTAGGATTACCAAATCCACGACGGCGCACCATATTGATCGCTTCATAAGCTTCATCAGTAGGTCCATGTTTCCATTCATTCAAAGCCTCTGCGTAAAGTAAAAGTACATCTGCATAACGTAGGAAATACCAATTAACATTCGATTTATCGTTATTGATTAATTTACTGGTGGTTACATATTTTTCAATGTCCCATTTAGCAGGTGTATAATTTTGTTTTTCTTTTTGTCCTTTACTGGGGTCTTTGTCTTTTTCTTTAGCAGAATAATCTGTATCATTTTTTCCTTTTGTCCAAAGTACTTTATCATCATCGTATTTATAATTGGCAACGGAAAGATCGCAACGCAAGTCTTGAGGATGTTCACGCCATTCTGTTACGAAAGTATGCACCACTTTCACATTTCCTGCGCAACTTCCACGCTGTCCTGCGATTGATGTGGTTTTAACTCCATTCCATTTTCCAATACGGCCTACAGGATCACTGTTTCCTGAAACGGTAGGGGAGTAAAATGATATTTCGATCAAGCTTTCTGTTGGGTCCCAAACCCCGTTACAAGTGTTTTTCCATAATTGTTCGTAATCAGATAGAAGAGCATGTTTGCCGGATTCTATTAAAGTACGGGCGGTTTTAGCGGCTTCTTCCCATTTTGACTCATCATATATAGGATATCCTGCCCATGTGGCGTAAACTTTTGATAATAAGCCTAGAGCAGCTCCCCTGGAAAAACGATAGCTGTTATCGATGCGGTATTGGTCATCTTGTGCATAGGGCAGTATTCTACTAGCGTAAAGCAGGTCATCTTCGATGAATTCATACACTTTTTCCGGTTTTACTTGAACAAATGTTCTTGGATCTTGTTTCGACATTTCTGTATTGGTCATAAGAGCAATATTACCATATCTGCGCACTAATTCAAAGTAAAACATAGCTCTTAAAGCTCTTGCTTCAGCTATATATAAAGTGGCCAATTGCCGGTCGGTATCTGAGTATGTATTTATTTTGCTTGAGATTCTTTCTAGAAAATCATTCGCATTATAAACACCGGCATACAAAGATGACCAGGTAGTTTGTACTTCCGATTGAGTGGTAGGAAATGCATTGGCTGGTATGATACGATAGTTTTCCGTACTATTTCCTTCTGCCTGCTCCATATCTGTTCCTAAATTGAACAATATAGATAAATGATAGCCATATTGTCCATCTTCTATGGTTGAACGATAAACGCCTTGTAATACAATCTCTGCCTCTTTAGCATCTCGCATAAAGTTTTTCTTTTCTACATCGGTGCTGGTTTCTTCGTCTAATGTGCAAGAATTAAAAGGTAATGCACATATTACTGATATTGCTATATAGTATAGAATCTTTTTCATTGTACTTAATTTATTATTAAAATTGAATATCAAGCCCAAAAGTAAATACTTTACTCTTTGGATATGCACCCCAATCTAGTCCAGGAGTCATCGGATTGCTCCCTGCTGTACTTACTTCCGGATCATAACCACTATATCCTGTAACACAGAATAAGTTTTGTCCTGTAGCATAAACACGAAGTCTGGATACATAGAATTTACTTGTCCATTTTTTAGGTAAAGTATAACCTAATGTTATATTTTTCAAACGAAGGAATGAACCGTCTTCTACAAAACGTGAATAGACATCATTGGTAATGTATCCATTATATAAAGGTACTTTATTGGATGCATTGGTCGGACTCCAGCGATCCGCTACTTCAGCCAGCATATTTCTACGTCCGCTTCTTGATTGAGTTGAATATAGACGGGTTGCATTATAAACGTCATTGCCGTAATTGAATTGTAGCATGAAACTGAAGTCAATCCCTTTATAATTTAGTGTATTGGTGATACCTCCATACCATTTGGGGATTGCAGAACCGATGACAGTACGGTCTTTGGTTGTAATTTTACCATCTCCGTCTTGATCTTTATATTTTACTACACCCGGTCTTAAAGGCTCTTTTGTACTATAGCGCGGGTCATTAACGACTCCGTCTTTTAAATACAATGTAGGATCGCCTGGTTTTGTGTAAAAATCAGAACTTTGGTAGATCCCATCAAACTCATATCCATAGATCAATCCTAAAGATTCACCGACTTTGGCTATGTAATCATATGCGGTGAAGTTGCTGTCGAATCCGGAACGTGCATACATCGCATCTACACCGGAAGCAAGTGACTTTAATGTATTTTTGATAAATGATATATTAAAGTTCGTATTCCAAGTAAAATCTCTTGTTTGTATGTTAATACTGTTCACATTTAATTCAAATCCTTTATTTTGGATCTTACCAATGTTCTGCATTTGTGAGTTAAAACCTGTAATGTGTGCAAGTGACTGAGCTAGCAAGAGGTCTTTTGTGTTTTTGATAAAGAAGTCTGCTGTAATATTTAGGCGACTATCAAAGAACCCAAGATCTACACCTAAGTTCACAGTATTGGAACCTTCCCATTTCAGGTTAGCGTTTTTGAGTTGTTTCGGTGTCAATACCGTTACTGTATTATTACCTACTCCATATTTACTGGCTTCATATAAATCTAATGATAAATAGTTTGAAATACGGTCATTACCGACAGTACCCCAACCGAAGCGAACTTTAAAGTTTGACAACCATTTTATATCTTTCATGAATGCTTCTTCAGAAACACGCCAAGCAGCTGAGAAAGAGGGAAAGTAACCCCATTTATTCTTTTGGGAGAATACAGTAGAACCATCTGCACGTATTGTCGCTGTTAATAAATAGCGATTGTCATAATTATAGTTACCACGGGCGAAGAAGGATAGTAGCATCTTGTCACTATAGCTGGAGCTCACTTTACTAGGAGTAGCTCCGATGCCTAAATTGTCATTGCCCAGATTATCAAATGGGAAATCCATCGCTTCTCCTAATAGATATTCGCTGCTTTTGAATGAAACTTCATGGCCTAACATCACATCATAAGTATGTTTTTTAATTTTTTGTTTCCATGTGATGTTATTATAATTAGTCCAACGTACGTCGCGTCCCATTTGAGTTCGGCCATACGGTTTTTCTCCATTACGATATGCTTCTTTAGAACCAGTTTTGTAAAAAATGTCAGTTCTGCTGTCAGTTGTATTATAAGTACCAGCTGTCTTAAATGTTAATCCTTTAATAATTTGCCAGGTAACAGATGCATTGGCTGACCACATTTCTCCACGTTTATCATTAGTAACGGATTCGGTTTGCATGACAGGATTGACTTGCGCAAGGCTTTCTCCAGTCTCTAGCATTTCAGGGTCAATAGCAGAATTTAATAATTCTTCATCTGTCAGCTTCAGACCACCTGTTGGACGTGCACTTAGAATTTGTGCTAACATATTAAAACGTCCGGAGTCTGCGGAAGTTCCCACGCCTTTACGGTTCGTTTGTGCGTAATTAACAGTTGTATCAAAAGTGATGTTTTTTGTTATCTTTTGATTAAAGCGAATTTTACCTGTCGTTTTATCAAATCCACTATTCTTAAAAATACCATTTTCAATATAACGGGAAAATGAAGCTGTATATTTGGTATTATCACTACCGCCTGAGATGGATAGATTATGGTCTTGTGACCATGTCGGATTGAAAGTCTCTTCTTGCCAGTCTACTCCTTTCATTCCGATATAATCTTCCGCTGATTGATAAAGATAAGGAATTCCATTATCATCATTTCCTGATTTATAGTAGGAATTTGCATATTCGGGTTTTATTTCTCCTTGCAATTTAACGAATTCATAAGGAGAAAGTACATCTAACATTTTTGAAATCTTACGATAACTTGCAGAGCCGTTGTAGTTAATTACAGGGCGTCCTACTTTACCTGACTTGGTGGAAACCATAACCACTCCATTGGCTGCGCGCGCACCGTAGATAGCGGCAGAAGAGGCATCTTTTAAAACTTCTATAGATTCAATATCGGAGTTCGATAAATAATCGATATTATCTACTTGAAAACCATCTACGATATAAAGTGGAGAAGCATCTCCTGTTAAAGTACCTACACCACGGATGTTGATATTAAATCCAGCTCCCGGTGTACCGTCGGTTTGGGTAATTTGTACTCCGGCAATTTGTCCTCCTAAAGCTCCCATAACAGAACTGCTTTTATAGCCTTCAATGTCTTTGGAAGCGACGGATGCAACAGAACCTGTCAAATCACCTCGCTTCATGGAACCATATCCGACAACAACAACTTCGTCTAAAGTTTTATTATCTGGTACCATTTTAACATTCATAGGAGATTGTCCGGTATATTTAATCTCCTGGGTTTTATATCCAATATATGAGAAAGATATTATTGAACCTTTTGAAGTTGTTAACGTAAAGTTTCCGTCGAAGTCAGTAATAGCACCAGTAGATGCACCTTTTACCATAACTGTTGCTCCGATAAGCGGAGTGTCTGTTTCATCTACAACAACACCTTTTACAGTTATGTTCTGGGCTTGTAAGCTGATTGTGAAAATCAGTGCTAAGAGGGTGATATACCCTCTTAGTTTTATTGATTTAGTGATTGTATTATACATAGTTAATGATGTTTTGCTCATTATTTAATAAATTTTTTGTCAAACCATATGATGATAGGTGCTATTTTCTTTCCATTTTTTAATGATTCTCCGGTTTCTGTTGTATCAACGGTGACATTTGTAAGGAAAGTCATTTCTCCAACCATAATTCCATTAGCATATTCTCCATTACTATTTTTCCAGATATTCGGACTGATATGTATAGTCAGGTCATTAGGAACTACATAGGCTAATGCTACGGATAGTCTATCCGATTGATTAGGTAATTTCTTACTATGGCTCATGTCGTATACGCTGCCGTAATATGACATCGGATTCCTAGACCCGGTTGATAGTTTTATATCCATAGCTTTATAATATGTAGTCCATAGTTCATTTAAGAATGAACCGGCAGTTCCGGGTGCTCCTTTTACTAAAGTGCCTTCTGTGGGATAGTAGTTAAATGAACGGCGGTAATCTAATGCGAAATTAGAAGTTGTAGTTATTCCGTTAACTGTAACCAACGGAACTGTTGAATTACCACCATTTTTCGGATCAGCTTGGAAGACAAAAGGATTATAATGGATATGTACTCCATTATTTGCTTTTAAGTCATAATGAATAAATACAAGAGTTGTTTGAGATATCTGGCTATCTTTATCTGTTCCGGCTGTTGCTGTAACATAACAAAATCCTATTGTATTTGCTTTGACTTCATTTTTATCTGCGGGCCATGTAGCTTCTTGATTGAAACTGATTTTTCCTGTATTGCTATCGATTGTTAAGTTGTCACAATTATTTCCGTTCTTGATGCTCCATGCGACCGATACATTCCCTTTAAGCCCTGTTTGTGGACTTGGGAAAGTGAAGCTTTTTAATGTAGCATCCGCATTAGCTTCATTATCTTCTGTAATTCTAAATTGATTAGCATTATTTTCTTCTGGTACATCAATGTTGTTTCCATAACGAATATCAGTGAAGTAATTAGGATTCTCAATGATATTCAGAGTAAATGTTGCATCTGCAGGATTTTCTGCGTTTTTAGAGTTAGTCGCTCTCACGGTAAGAGGATAATTTCCTTGTGGAATAGTATTCCCTTTTTCTACAGAAATTGTTCCGGTTTGGGCGTCAAATTCTATCTGCCCCTTTAATGCATCCGGTTCATTAATCAAGCTGAATTGGATATTATCTCCTTTCAACCCTTCCTTAGGACTAATGGTGAACTTTGAATATTGATATTTATCAATACTTGTTTCATATTCGAATCCTGAAATTGGCTCAATGTATTCTACGACTTGTAGTGTAAATGCATTATTGAAATCTTCTTCTCCAAAATTGTTTTTAACATGTATTGAGATGACATAGTTATTTCCACTTTGCAATCCGTGGTCTTTGTCAACGGAAAGAACTCCGGTAGTTGGATCTATTTTAATTTTATCTGTTGTAGGGGTAATATTTTTTATAGAATATTCTATTCCTTCTAATGAACCTTTAAGTGCAGGCGCATTACTCTGAAATGAGGTCTTTCCACTTTTGTCGTTTTCAGCTTCTAGCATATCTTCGTTAGGAGTGTACTCCAAACCAAAAGGTGCTGACGTGACATTTATTTCTAGTGCATTCTCAAATATTCCTTCATCTTCAGAAGAAGCTCCGGTTGTTAGTTTTAATGAGATGTTATAAATACCGGGAAGAAGTGCTGTGCTACCTTTGATAATACTTATTTTTCCACTTTTAGTGATGTCGAAGTATTTTGAATAGTCACTTTTGGCAATCTCATATTTGGTAATGGTTACATGATCTCCATCTGTCTTGACTTGCGCTGTTGGTAGTTCTACTTCACTTGTTTCATCAATAATATCATTATATTTGACTTGGAGTTTGTTGGGTTCCACTGTAATTCCATCGGGGACGGCCTTCAAAAAGTTTATTTCTACAATATCTTTAAATTCATAATAATTCCCTCCGGATATGCATGATATGGATAATTTATATAGGCCAACTTGCATATCTTTGGTGCTATTTATAGATATGAATCCATCATTCGGGTCGATAGTAAAACAATCTCCGGAATAGGCTTCACCTTTTAAAGTAACTTTGGTTATAGCAAAGTCAGAAGGTGTATTTCCTTTATAAGTTGGGCTACTAATTCTTCCACTCATCGAAGGACCTATATCAGTCATGCCTGAGTAGAATATTGTGAATTTAGTAGAATCGGTAGTTTCTGTATCATCACAAGATGTATAAACTACACCCATTATAACTATCATCAGACTCATTATAAGCCTTGATTTGGTTTTTAATAATGTATGTTTCATTTCTTAGATATATTAATTAAGTGTGTATGACAAATTATATTCTTTATTATCAATAATTACTTTTACTGATGTTCCATTTGCATGGAATGTTCCAGCGACCTCATCATCTGCTATATCTGTAAATGTGGCTGTCATATTGATGTTTGCTGCTTCCGTACCTTCATTAATTGGGTATATTATACTGATGAATCTTGCAGCACCATTTTCTATTTTAGGTTTGCGTATGGTAACTTGATAACCTTTACGTTCGGTTTTTTGTCCTATATCATTAGAAGTATTAGTCGTTTTTACGGATGCGCTATAATTGTTGGCTGTTTCAACAAAGGTTCTAAGCATGATATTATTATTGTCGCTAAAAGCCGTATGTGCACCGTAAATATGGCTGTCTTTTTGTCCTTCGTCTATTACAACATCGCTTGATGCGTTTTCAATAGGACATAAATGAAAATTCACATTGATGTTACTGTTATGGTCTGCTGTGGTATCATATCCTTCATCTACTATAACAAAGAACTTTTGATTAACAAAAAATACAGAACGGCGATGGGTCAAATTCAGATGTTTTTCAGCTGAAACAGTATATGTCGGATTTTCAGTAACCAAGACATCATAGGATGTTGATTCATCCGTCTTTGTTGTTAATTGAAGCAATTTTCCTTTCATACTATCGTCAGGTATTGTTTTACTCATTATGGTTAACGTGTTATGTCTGGCTGTTTCGCGATAGCTCTCTCTATCGCTCCCACTGTATGCGTATGACCCTGCGTCAGGGAAGAAATTACGTCCTCCTTTATATAAACTAAATGTACCGTTATCTGGTTGACAGTGATATTTTTTATTAGTATTGTTGTTTTTTAGTATCATCATCATAGATTGGTCATCCCATTTATTACGCAGAATATAATACCCTCCATTCGTATAAGCTTTTTGTAAATAAGTAGGTGTGGATCCACTTAGTCTTTCTGAAGCCACCCATTGTATTTCTTGATCATCTGGGAACATTTCTGCATACTTTTTGAAATTTTTAATGAGTACACTTTTTCCTAAACGACTGGAACGGGTATCATTAAAGTTTTCTACACTGTAATTGGGATAAGTGATATCCATGACAAAATGAGCTGGTAATTTTAACTTCTCAAGGTATCCTGCCGGAAATCCGCCGGCTTTATTATTTAATTGAGCTATTCTGTAAGTTTCATAAAAATCAGAGATGGCACCAACGTGGTAGCTAATATCAAATTCGTAATGTACTCCATCTGCAAGGAACTGTTTATCTATTTGTTCTCCTAGTTTCTGAGAACCTTCTGATAGCCATTCATTAGCATTCTTGAACTCAGGCATGAGTATGCCTGCCATTGCTACAGCTTGTGCTTGGGTAACCAGAATGTTACCTTCTTTATAATAATTCAAACGAATACATTCTACTTCTTTGGCAAATGCTGTCAAGAAGACAGAGAGCCATTCTGGCGTGAAATTTTTAGATTGAATGAAATAAGTCATGATATCTATTTGTGAGATAACTCTTTCAGCTACCTGTAAACCTTTCCATTGATAATCAACATCATTCTCTTGTCCTCCTTCTTCGGGGAATGTTGTTCCTTCTTCATAAGGAAAAGTCTTAAGCCAATCCGAGTAAACATTGATCCATGATTCTGCATATTTTTCATCACGACTTGTGCGATAGGCTTTTGCTTGTGGGAGCATCCATTGATGGCGATGAATCTGATATTTAAATTCTTGGTCAGTGACTTTACTGGGAATGAACGACCAGTCTATTTTATTATCTTTAGTAAAAGAATAATAGATCTCTTTTCCATCTTCGACTCGCTCTGCAAAACCTCTAACATAAAATCTGTTTTCTAATGCTTGGTCAGCTATATTTAGTTCAGATGCCGTAATTGGTGTGTTCATCAGTTGGATATTAGGGTTGATGACACTTGTTCGATTTCTGTAATACTCTAATAATTCATTTACTGCATAGTAGTATTTCCCTGAATTATAAAATTCTTTGGCTTTTTCCAGTCCTGGATAATCAAGATTGATAACTGCAAATAGTTTTTCATCGATCACATCATTAGGCTGATTAGGAGGAAGCATATCTATGTCTATATTGCCTCCGGTCAATATTTCCTCCTCGTTGTCTGAGCATCCGGCAAATGCTAGCAGACCGAACACACAAATAAAGAAGATGTTCTTCATACTTTATTAGGTTTTAATTATTAAAAGTTATATTTTACTGTTTGCAAATGTAATCTGTTTATTTAGAAATGATGATTTGTCTTGTTCACACTTTGTTCAAAAAATGATTTTTTGATATTAATATTGTTGAATCATATATTAATAATGTTTAGAAGAACGGTTTTTAGGCTGATATTAAGCTTTTTATACATCATAATGTAACTTTCATCCTATTCTTTTATGAAATGAACTAATTCATTTTGATACGGAAGGGAAACGGTACGGAGACGAACTAAACGCTAGTTGTCAATAAGAGATAAGCTGTCTTAATACTGTGTTTAGTTTCCTATCTTCTATAAATAATAATTAGCTCTACATTCTAGTTTGTGTTCCACTTAAGTCGAACTATCGCTCTACTTAAGTGGAACGCAAATTTATTAGGGAACGAAGAAAATAATAGCTCCAAGAAGAATTATTAAAAAGACTATTGTGCTAGATTAATCCTTGTAACTATGAATTTAGCTCAAAACCCTACTGAAAAAAAGAAAAGTACTGTTTTATACATTGGGGTTGTTTGTTATGTATAAACTCTCTTCCAATCCAAAAATATTATGATTTTTATGGATTGGATTCCGTAAAAATCATAATATTTTTGGATTTACCTCTCTAGTTGTTTATCCCTTTGCCTTCTTAATATACTCTGTAGGCAAACATCCGAAATACTTTTTGAAACTCGTAGCAAAGTAAGACGGCGTATTAAATCCTACCATTGTGCTGACTTCTGCTATTGTATAACGGCCATCCTTCAGTAATTTTGCCGCTTCATTGAAACGAATCTTGCGTATAAAGTCGATAGTCGATTCACCTGTGATAGCTTTCAATTTGAGGTGCAGATTAGAACGGCTCATATTCATTTCTCTGGCGAACTCGTCGGTAGAGAATTCAATATTATCCATATTCTTTTCTACGATGGCAACGGCACGTTTCAACAAAGCTTCATCCATGGCATTGAACGTAATCTTTTCCGGTTCCACTTCCAGAGATTTGGAATACCGTTCAAGCATACGCCTGCGGGTACGCATCATATTCTGTATCTTCGTAGTCAGGATAGCCAGCGAGAATGGTTTCGGGATATAATCATCTGCGCCCATTTGCAGGCCTTCCATCTGATCTTTGGTTTCGCTTTTGGCAGACAGGATAATCACAGGAATGTGACAGGTACGGATATTCTGCTTCACATTCTTGCATAGCTTGATACCATCCATCACAGGCATCATGACATCAGTCACAATAATGTCCACTTCATTCTCTTTCAGCTTTTCCAGGGCTTCTTCACCATTTCCGGCTTCCAGTGTATTGAAAAGTTCGGCAAGTCCGCTACTTAGATAATGGCGAATTTCATTATTGTCTTCTACGATAAGAATCGTACCACGTTTCTTGTCACCGGTTTCGATCGTTTCGTTTTCTACTTTTTCCGTATCAATGAAATACATCTCTTTCGAGTTGGTAGAATAAACTTGGTCCTCCTCATTTTTAGCGTCATTAGAAGCTAATTCGGAAGATTTATAGATGTTTATATCCTGTGGCAGATAAACAGAGAAAGTACTGCCTTTGCCTTCTTCACTGTCTAACTCAATACGTCCGTGATGCAGTTCCACCAAACGTTGTACCAATGACAGCCCGATGCCACTTCCTACGTGCTCACTCTCTATCTGATAGAAACGTTCGAATATTTTTCCCTGCTTGTTGATAGGAATACCAATACCGGTGTCACTAACTTGCAGTACCAGCCAATTGTTTTCCTCTTTCAACGTAACAGTAATGCTTTGCCCGCTTTCTGTATATTTGAAAGCATTTGAAAGCAGGTTATTAACGATCAGTTCCAGATAATTCGGATCGAAAAGTTCCTCTTTTTCTTCCAGTTCGGAGTGGAGAGTATAAGTAATCTTCTTGTGGCGTGCCAGTTTATCGTAGAACAAGAAATTATCCTGTATCAGTTGATGCGCATTCTCTTTCTTTACTTTCAGCTCAAAAACTCCCAATTCGGCACGGCGATAATCCATCAACTGGTTGACAAGATGCAACAGACGATTGGCGTTGCGTTGGATATATTCCAGTTGGTTACGAGTCCAGCGATCACTAATCTTATTGATTATTTCTTGTAAAGGAGCTAAGATGAGAGTTAACGGCGTGCGAAGCTCGTGCGAAATATTGATGAAGAAACGCATCTTCATCTGGTTGATTTCTTCTTGATGCTCCTTGTCCCTGCGTTCAAGTTCCAGTTCCGCTTCCATACTCTTACGCATCCAGAAGAAGCGGAAGACGAAAGTGATAAACCCGATAAAAGTGGCGAGGAAAATCATGATTGCCCACCAGGTCTTGTACCAGATAGGGAGAACTATGATTTCCAACATTGTAGGTACAGTATTCCATTTTCCGTCACTATTGGCAGCTTTTACCAAAAAGTGATAAGTGCCTTGTGGCAGGTTGGAGTAGGAGACAGTACGTTTATCTGTCAGATAATACCACTCTTTGTCATATCCTTCCAGTTTATAAGCGAAAGTATTATGTTGTCCGGAAATATAATTGGATACTACAAATTCAATCGTGAAAGCAGTTTGCCATGATTTCAGGGTGATACTTTCTGTCTCATTGATATTCTTAGTCAGGATACCGGTTTCATCATCCGGGCGAACTGTCTTGTTAAACAGTTGAAGTTTAGTGATAACTACCGGAGGCGTATAAGGGTTATCCAGCAACAGTTCCGGGCGGAAAGTAGTGATCCCGTTGATACCTCCGAAATACATCTGACCGCTCGAAGTACGGCAGAACGAAGAAGTATTAAACTGATTACTCTGTAATCCGTCGGATTCCGTAAAATTACGGAACCTCTCTGTTTCCGGATTGAAACAGGAAATACCACGGTTGGTACTTACCCAAAGACGTCCGAAAGTATCTTCCAGAATACCATATACCACATTGTTAGGCAAACCGTTAGCCGTAGTATATCGTTTGATTTTCTTTTCTTTTTCATTAAAACAGTAGAAGCCTTCACGCGTACCTACCCAGATGATACCGTTGGCAGCCTCGTAAATGCAATTGGTAAACGTCTTTGTTACAGATGATTCCGGCAGAATAGGCACCTTTTCTATCTCGATTCCTTCCTGCTGAAAGACAGATATACCTTCCTCACCCCCGACCCAAAGCCGTTTATGGGAATCTCTGAACAGGATTGTGATTCGTTGTGAAGTAAATGGAGTACCGTCCTTTTCCTTATCAATGGTGGTAAAACTCTTTTTTTCCGGGTTAAAACTAACCAGAGCACTTAATGTCCCCAATAAGAGATTTCCCCCTTTATCAGGAAGAATTGCATATACATTCTCATTCACCAACTGGCTGTTCAGCTGATTGAAACTTTCCATTTTTCCACTGTTTCGATGGAGAACAGTCAGTCCGCCGGCATGTGTCCCTATATATACAAGTGATTTTTGTTCATCTACATATACGGCTTTGATATTGTTGGAACCAATACCGATTTCCCGTTCGTCTTCCTGTAAGATATAGTGCGTAAACTGTTGTGTCTTTGTATTATACAGATTCAAACCACCATCATTCGTTCCTATCCATAAGTTCTTATCCTTATCTTCCGTAATGCAGCTGACTACGTTATCGCTTAGAGAATTCTTATAGGGAATACGCTGGATATTCTTGAATCTGTTGCGGATAGGATGGTAATAGTTCAATCCCCCGAAATAGGTTCCAAGCCACATACCTCCTTGCGAATCCATAAAGATACTGCGAACCGAACGTTGTGACAAACTGCCGTTTTCTACCGGACTGCTACTGTAGGAAACGAAAGAATCGCTTCCTTCATGATAAATGTTTAGATCATTGAACGTTCCTATCCATAAGCGATTTTGCGAATCCAGTGCCAGAGAGCGGATATAATTGGAACTGATACTTTTAGGATTGGAAGAAGAATGATGATAAGCCTTGACCTCTTTCGTTTTCGGATTGAGCAGAAGCAGACCGGCTCCTTCGGTAGCTACCCATATACGGGTAGGAGATTGCTGCAAAATGGCTTGAATCTGTTTTGTTTCCGTTATCGGAGTAATCTTTTCCAGTTTCTTTTGAGGAATGGAATAGCTGTAAAGCCCGTCGACCGGGGTACCGATATAGATAATATCCCCCTGTCTGTAAAGAGCTGAAGCTATAAGCTTGTGCATAGCGGTACTAAAAGAATCATCAACGAATCGTGATTCTTTAATATCGAACATAGTCAGACCTTCTTGTGTGCTTATAAGCAACTGTTCCGGTGAGATTTCTGCAATACCATTGATTTGTTGCCGTTTGCCTTTTTTCTCGTAGAAGAAATTTCTGAATTTGTCTTTTTCTTCGTCATAATATGACAAACCATCCCGCGTACCGATCCAGACACGTCCCTGACTGTCAGTTTTTACGATTCGTGAAATGTCATTAGCAATACTGTTCGGATCCTCTTCATTATGTTGATAAACTGTAAATGAATACCCGTCATACTTGTTTACTCCATCATAGGTCGCGAACCACATATTACCTCTTTGGTCCTGATCGATAGAAAATACGGTGCTTTGTGACAATCCTTCGTTAATAGAAATATAAGAGAAGTTAATTTGCTCCGGAACTTCAGAAAAAACGCAATTAACCCCTATACATAGAAAGAGTAGACAGATTGTTGTTTTTTTAAGGCTGTTCATTATTAGTTCATAAGATTAATAATGGCATCAAAGATAGCAAAATCTTTTATATGGAGGTATTCAATAGAGAGAAAGTAAATATAGGGAATGAAAAAATACCACCGATTATACAGATTAGCACGGATTTTTATATCGACAATCTTCGAATTACAATTAAATCTGTGTTAATCTGTGTAATCGGTGGTGAAACTTGAAACTGGTAGGTAATTTATTTAGCTAAATCTCCTATCTCGTCTAAATTCTTCTGAATATCTTCGTCATTCAATGTATAATTCACCAGATCACCGGCCAAATACTTATCATAAGAAGCCATATCGATCAGACCATGACCCGAAAGATTGAAAAGAATCACTTTCTCTTCTCCTGTCTCCTTACATTTGTTAGCTTCGCGGATAGCCGCCGCAATAGCGTGGCTGGATTCGGGAGCCGGAATAATACCTTCAGACTGCGCAAACAGACAACCGGCTTCGAAAGACTCCAATTGCTGTATATCTACCGCTTCCATCAGATTATCTTTGAGTAACTGTGAAACGATTACACCTGCGCCGTGATAACGAAGTCCACCGGCATGGATATGAGCAGGAGCAAAATTATGTCCCAAAGTAAACATAGGTAGCAACGGGGTATATCCGGCTTCATCACCGAAGTCATACTGGAACTTACCACGTGTCAGTTTCGGACAAGAAGCAGGTTCGGCAGCAACGAAACGAGTCTTTTTCCCTTCCTGTATGGTGTGGCGCATGAACGGGAAAGAGATACCTCCGAAGTTGGAACCACCTCCGAAACAACCGATCACGATATCCGGATATTCGCCTGCCATTTCCATTTGTTTTTCAGCTTCCAGTCCGATAATAGTCTGGTGGAGAGTCACGTGGCTAAGTACGGAACCGAGCGTATATTTACAGTTGGGAGTCATTTGTGCCAGTTCGATAGCTTCCGAAATAGCAGTTCCCAATGAACCTTGATAAGTGGGGTGTTTCGTCAGAATATCCTTACCGGCACGGGTAGACATAGATGGAGAAGGAGTGACCTGTGCTCCGAAAGTCTGCATGATGCTGCGGCGGTATGGTTTTTGTTCATAACTGATTTTTACCTGATAAACGGCAGCTTCCAGGCCGAAAACCTTGGCTGCGTAAGAAAGAGCGGCTCCCCATTGTCCGGCACCAGTTTCAGTGGTAATGTTGGTAACTCCTTCTTCTTTACAATAATAAGCTTGTGCCAATGCAGAGTTCAACTTATGCGAACCGATAGGGCTTACGCTTTCGTTCTTAAAATAGATATGAGCCGGAGTGCCGAGTGCTTTTTCCA
The DNA here is from genome assembly GCF_027257075.1 of Bacteroides sp. LFL-34. Classification (NCBI taxonomy): domain Bacteria; kingdom Pseudomonadati; phylum Bacteroidota; class Bacteroidia; order Bacteroidales; family Bacteroidaceae; genus Bacteroides; species Bacteroides sp. LFL-34. Next base: position 60,476 of record NZ_JAPQKZ010000025.1, read on the forward strand.
AACCATAAGCACGAACCAGCGGAGTGCTGCGGTAGTACTTGTACATTTCACGCACTTCTTCCGGTATTTCGATCCATGCATCCGTCTGATTTAGCTCCTGATGACACAGCTTTTTTGCGAAAATCGGATATAAATCTTCTGCTTTCAGCGGTTGTTTGGTTCCCGGGTGCAACGGAGGCATAGGCTTGTTCACCATATCGGCCTGAATGTTGTACCAGTAATGTGGAATTTCTTCTTCCGGTAGAATATACCGTTTTCTTTTTTCACTCATAATATTGTAGTTTTTTAGTTTTCTGTTGCCAAAAGTAGTCAAATTTTTAATATTCAGAAAATTTTGTCAACAAAGAATCGTGTTTGATCGTTATTTTAGTTAAGTTTGCACGACCCTGTTAAAAAAGATGATATGAAGATTTATCATAAGTTTTTATTGTATCAGAATAAACTCCTAAAACCCTATGTGCGTATCTTGTTAGGGCTGGTAGAAGCACTCACCTATCTGGCGTCATTATTATTGATTGTCGGAGTAGTATATGAACATGGCTTTCCCTTGTCTATTGATGAAGTGGCGAATTTACAGACATTGTATAAAACTGTCTGGATCATCTTTCTGATTGATGTAACTTTACATATCTCGCTGGAATACCGGAATACCAAAAAACAATACCGGCGATTAGCTTGGATCTTGAGTGGATTGTTATATTTCACGTTAGTACCTGTTATATTCCATCGTCCGGAAGAAGAAGGAGCTATTTTGCATATTTGGGAATTCTTACATGGGAAGTTTTATCATCTTTTGTTATTGTTAGTCCTTTCTTTCCTCAATCTGTCCAATGGGCTGGTGCGTCTGTTAGGACGGCGTACCAATCCGTCTTTGATATTGGCAGTCAGTTTTATGGCTATTATTCTGATTGGAGCAGGCTTGTTGATGCTTCCGCGCTGCACGGTAAATGGTATCACCTGGGTAGACTCTTTATTTACCGCTACCAGTGCCGTATGCGTTACAGGCTTGGTACCGGTAGACGTGTCTACTACATTCACCACTTCAGGATTAGTTGTCATTATCCTGCTGATTCAGATTGGCGGATTGGGAGTGATGACATTAACCAGTTTCTTCGCCATGTTCTTCATGGGGAATACCTCCATTTACAACCAGCTTGTTGTGCGTGATATGGTTAGTTCCAATTCATTAGGTTCTTTGCTGTCTACTTTATTATATATATTAGGCTTCACTTTAGTGATTGAAGGGATCGGTATGGTTTCGATTTGGTTTAGTATTCACGGAACGTTGGGAATGACTCTGGAAGGAGAGTTGGGTTTTGCTGCTTTCCATTCTATTTCAGCTTTTTGCAATGCGGGCTTTTCTACGCTTTCCGGCAATTTAGGAAATCCGATGGTGATGACTAACCACAATTGGCTGTTTATTACCGTTTCTCTATTGATTATATTTGGTGGTATCGGTTTCCCCATCCTTGTCAATTTCAAGGATATTGTATTGTATCACCTCCGTCGTTTCTGGAAATTGATTCGTACCCGCAAACTGGATCGGCATAAAATGCAGCACCTCTATAACCTGAATACGAAAATCGTGTTAATCATGACTTTTCTGCTTTTATTAATCGGCACATTGGCTATTGCTGCTTTTGAGTGGAATGGTTCTTTTGCCGGTATGCCTGTGGCAGATAAGTGGACACAAGCTTTCTTTAATGCCACTTGTCCGCGAACAGCCGGTTTCAGCAGTGTCGACCTGGCATCATTGAGCGTGCAGACATTGTTGGTTTATCTATTCCTGATGTGGGTGGGCGGTGGATCACAGTCCACGGCAGGTGGTGTGAAAGTGAATGCTTTTGCGGTCGTAGTTCTGAATCTTGTAGCCGTATTGCGTGGCACTGAACGAGTGGAAGTGTTCGGCAGGGAATTGTCTTACGATTCAATCCGGCGTTCCAATGCAACAGTAGTCATGTCATTGGGAGTCTTATTCATTTTTATTTTCACATTGAGCATACTCGAACCGGGTGTTTCCATTATGGCATTGACTTTCGAATGTGTCTCTGCGCTTAGTACCGTGGGTTCCAGTTTGAACCTGACCCCTCATTTGTGTGACGCGAGCAAACTATTGGTGTCTTTGTTGATGTTTATTGGTCGTGTGGGGTTAATAACATTGATGTTGGGAATCGTCAAACAGAAAAAGAATACAAAATACCGTTATCCAAGTGATAACATCATAATAAACTAAAGCTATGAAGTATATTATTATTGGTTTAGGAAATTACGGCCATGTGTTGGCGGAAGAACTGTCCGCCTTGGGACACGAAATTATAGGTGCGGATATAAGCGAAAGTCGTGTAGACTCCATCAAAGATAAGGTTGCTACAGCTTTTGTCATTGATGCCACTGACGAACAATCATTATCAGTGTTGCCATTGAATAGTGTGGATATAGTTATTGTAGCGATTGGAGAGAATTTTGGTGCGTCGATACGAGTCGTTGCCCTGTTGAAGCAGAAAAAGGTTCCCCGTATTTTTGCCCGTGCTATTGATGCCGTGCATAAAGCGGTGCTTGAGGCCTTTGATCTGGAAAGAATCCTGACTCCGGAAGAAGACGCAGCCCGTAGTCTGGTGCAACTGCTCGACTTCGGCACAAACATGGAAGGGTTCCGCATCGATCAGGATTATTATGTTGTGAAGTTTACGGTTCCGAAGAAATTTGTAGGATATTTTGTAAATGAGTTAAACTTGGATGAAGAGTTTCATTTAAAAATGATAGGCTTGAAACGGGCGAATAAGATCACCAACTGCCTGGGTATTTCTCTGACCGAGCTTCATGTGAAGAATGAATTACCGGAGAATGAGAAAGTGGAAGAAGGAGATGAACTGGTTTGTTACGGCAGATACCGAGATTTCCAAACTTTCTGGAAAGCTATTTAATTTATTGGATTTCCGGTTTGCATTGATGGATCGTTACGGGATGCGCTTTAACTTTGCATGCCGTAGATGTAAAATTGAGTTGCACAATCTGGCTTTGTGATGTTTCCGGTTTTCGTTGGTCGAATACAAAGTTGCCCAGACTATAAAAGATGGGCTTACCATTGAAATATTCCTCTTTCTGAATGACGTGCGGATGATGTCCGATGATAGCATCCGCACCTGCACGAACGAGTCGGTGTGCTCCCTTTCTTTGGTTCATAGTAGGAGAGGATTGGTACTCGATTCCCCAATGGAGAATAACGACCACATAACTTTCGGGATTCTCTTGCTTGAAGTTCTTAATTTCCTCTTCTATTTCTTCCGTGGTTTGCTGGCAAATACCGGGATCATTTTCTAAATATACCCAATTCTCCAAAGGAAGTGTAACTGAATTGAAGAGTGCTACTTTAATTTTTCCTTTCTTTATCACTACGGGTTGGCAACTCTCGGAAGAAGTATTACCATATCCTATCGGAGTGATTCCTGCCGATAAGAGATGCTGATAAGTATCTGTCAATCCGCTTCGTCCCTGATCCATAGTATGATTATTCGCTAAAGCCGCATGACTGATGCCGGCTTTAACCAATTCTTCCATCCATCTTGGTTCCGCGTGAAAAATATATTTCTTGTGTAGCGGCGAACGAACGGAAGTGACGGGACATTCCAGATTGATTACCGTAGCGTCCATTTGATGAAAGAGAGGAGCTACTGACGCAAATAAATCTTCGACACCTCCCCGTTGAATCTGTTGGCGTACCCCTCTGTCCAGAAGAACATCTCCGGTGAAAGCGATAGAGAGACATTCTTCTGACGGGTGCTGGCAGGCAGTAAGCAGTAACAGACCTATACTACCTATAATCCGGTTAATTCGGGAAAAGGATATTAGCATCCTGAACTATAAAAAACTCTGTCATCTACTTTCGGTTCTTTCTCCAGCAGGATCTTTTTCATCCATTCCGGGACGGCAGGTGCTTTCTTTTCTTCCAGCATTTTCTGCCACTCTTCGTCCGTGAGCCGGGTATCCAGTGGCTGGACAAACTCGTAGTAACTAAATGTGGCACCACGGGTAAGATAGAGATTACCCTCTATTTCTACTACCACATAGATATTGTTGGCATTTCCTGTTGCCACATGCAGTACTCCATTCTTATCACATCCACTCACGTTGCGGGTATAAATATCAGCCACTACAGCTATCGACTTGTCCGGACCTTGCACTAATGACCAGTTATCCAGATGTAAATCCGGATCGAGCACAGACAGAGTGAAATATTCTATACTACTTCCCATATACTCAAGAGTGCGATATTCCTGTTCGGTCAGTTTTTCTCCCCGCAGTTCCTTTTCAGTTACTTGAATCAGAAAGCTGACATAGTCTTGCAACTGCTCTGTTTTTCCTTTCAAGTCATCCGTCAGGCAATTGCTTTGTTGCAGAACCAGTTGGGTGGCTTGCAGAATTCCTGACATTTTCTTCCAGAAAGGAAGATTCGGTTCTACATATCCCACTACGATCGGATCAGGAGGGCCGGCACCTCCACATTCTGCAGCCATGGGCTGTTCTCCGTAAAGGATCGCGTCATGCTTCAATTCAGCCCAAGATGCCAAAGCTGTATTCAGGTTCTTGTATCCCCATTCGGGTGTTTGCATAAATCCCGGCTGGCTCTTATCCGTTTTCTGCATGGTGAACAGACTTTTCATCCATAATTCGTAGACAGATACTTGCGCAGGCTGGGAAGCTTTGAATTTATCTTTCAGTTTTTGTAATTCTCCGGTATACTGGTTCCAGTTGCCCGGTTCTTTGTAAAAATCAGTCAGTAAAGTCTCGGCGGAGTTTACTCCGAAAGCGGCAAAGACATCCAATCCTTTCGGATAAGCACGTTTGCTGTTTGGGGTGACGTCTACCAATTCCTGAAGAACTTCATTATCTGCCAGATATCTTTGTGGCATAAAGTTGATTTTGTCCCGGCAGGAGATTTCTATTTTAGGTTTGATCCTGTTCTTGCTTTTTGCCAGTTCAATGAGCGCTTGATTCACCTTTTCTATTTGAACCGGAGTCAATGCATCTTCAGTATATTCTGCTTTATTTTTCTTCAGAATCTGTGCAATATCGAGAAGAGAAAGATTATCAGTCTCACCCATCAGGAAGGTAAGTGGTGTATAGACGCGTTGGTATAGTTCCATTAGTGGTGTCTCGGCCATATCCTTATAAGTGGATAGTACGGTAGCTTGAAAGATTGCTTGTTTGAGCTGTTCTTGTTGTTCTCTGCAAAAGCAGGCAGTTTGAAGCCACATCATAGCCTGAAAGTATGCCTGTAATTGGGGTTCACGGGTATAATGTCCGCGTGGTTTGAAAAGACTGTATGGGAAGTATGCCTCTTTGTATGAAAGAAATTCCGAGAAATCATCTTCTTGTGCATTAATATGTTCTATTTCCTGTTGATATGCTTTTTGATACTTAGCAGGGAGATTGGGCGTTTCCTTTGTCAGCAAATAATAAGGGATAGCATAGAAAGTAGCGGCATATTCTGCCATATCTTTCAGAGATTCGTCTTCTGTCTGGCGGGAGATGCTTATGCAAGTTGCGTTGAGTGATAGACATAGTCTTTCCAAAGTAGGAATGATGTGTTGTTTCTCCAGACTTTTCAGTACATAAGAGAAATACATGTGAAATGCCTGTAAATATAAGTCAGTGGTGATGAAATTGGGCACTTGGCGATAATCATTCTCTTCGTAAGCATGAAACAACTGTAAGTTACTTCCCTCTGTAATGGCAAAGTTGTTCTGTTGCAACTTGGCTAGTAATGCCTCGTCTATATCTTTGAATTGGAACAGGTTGACTATATTATTTGCATTTCCTAAATAATAAGAGTCTCGTTGAGTAAACTGTTGCTGACGCATTTCTGCCATGCGAGCATCGATGCGTTCTACAAAAGCCTTTTCTTCAGCCGTCAGTTTGACTTCATCATAGTTTTCCGGAAATTTATTCTCTCCGTTTGCCTCCGATTCTTCCCATAACTTCCAGACAAGATCATTATACCATTTCGTATTGGCCGAGAAGAAAGCATTGATGTCCGCTTCCATAAAATGATAACCGTGTATAGCGTATGGATAACTACGTAATAAACGTAACTCCTGAAAAGAGTAACGACTGATATCCTGCTTCAAATCAATAGATTGAGGTAGAACCGTATCGGTCAATAATGAAGTGGCAGTCGTAACAGTATCTTGTGCCAATGCCGTTGAGGTGTTTTTATTCTTGTTCTTGCATCCGCAAAGAATAAGAACTAGTGTACAGGACAGTAATAATAGTCGTCTCATGTTTTTCATTATTCTATAAATTGCCATATATAAATGATAGTATCTAACGTTAACGTTCAAGAATGCGTTTGGCCTCCTTTTCTTCTGTCTCGCGTTTCAGATATCCCTTAAAATCCAGACCAAAACCTCTCCATGCATATTCCGCTATCAGATATTTTCCACTTCGTTCCCGTTCCATGGTGCGTATCAACACAGAAGTATGTTCACGAATCACTCTGAAATCTTCCAAAGGTTGTGCTACCCTCGAACCTAACCAAAGTGGGCGGATATACGCTTCATCTGCAATCCGGTAAATGAATAACCGCTTGTCAGGTTTGGGATCGAATCGGGTAGGCTTGATAACCCCCACAATGATTTCCGGCATCCCGTCTCCTGTAACATCTCCATAATCAAACTGATAGACTGGATAAGGCAATTTCCAAACAGAGTGGGAGGGTTGGTCTGTATTCAAATGAATGACATAGAGCGAATCAGATTCTTTGTTCAGAGATACTTCCATGTGTCTTTGATTAACTTGCCATTCAAACCTGTTTTCTTTCCGGCATGAACAGAACATCAGTGAAAGACCTGTAAAAATAAGGAAGTGAATCCTGTGTGACATATCTGTAACGTTTTCTTTGGCAAAGATAGATATTAACCTGTATTTACCTGCTTCTTTTCTCGTAAAAAATGAACAGTTCATTATTAGTTATAGATGCATTATTCATAGGATAACGCTTCCACCAATTTTAACCGCATAGCCAGATGGGCCGGATACCATATTCCTGATATAATCATAATTGCCATGAGTAGATAAGTGACAAATATACTGGTCAGAAAACGAACGGCTGTAAAGTCCATCCAATATGTGTCGATCAGTTCTGCCAGACAAATGTTGAAACACATGATGGTAGCAGGAATAGTTATAATCGTAAGCAGAAGGACCCCTTCACCAATTAATAAGATGTGTAAATTGTTACGATTAGCTCCAAAAGCCATCAGGATTCCTAATTCTTCGTGACGATGTTGTGTGCGATGCCAGAATACTCCGGAGATTCCCAAAAAGATATTTACTAACAGAAAAAACAACATCAGTAGCCGGGGGCGGAATTTACTAGTCATCGGACTGATAATTGTTTTTCGTATAACAGAGGTAGGAAGTACATCAATGACATATAAATTTCCAATATTAGTTTGCCATGTCAAATCATTTAGAAAGCAGGACGGAAATTCTGCATTGTCTTTTTCCGGTTTTACCCGTATGCATAGTTCCATCTCTCCCAGATTATTTGAATTTAGTTCAGAAGCAATATGTTCGTCTTGCAAAAGTATATAAAAACAAGGCTCCGCTTTGAAATATTCAGTATTACGTATCGGCGAACAAATGGCGGTGATTTGTCGGGATAAAGCATCCTTGTCAATATTTACCCATTTCCCAATGCCGGATGAACCTGGAATCAATCTTTTTTCTCCTTCTTGTGACAATATAATAGTTTGCGGAGACAGATTCTTTTCTAATTTTTCGATGCTTCCGGCTTGGGCACTTATCCTGAATACTCTGAAAAACGATGGTGAAATTTCGTATCGTTGCATAAATACCGACGAATCATTCAGGTGAATCTGACTGAATTTTCTTTTATTAGTATATTGTGTAGCAGCGTATGGTTGTGAATATTTAGAGATGGAAACGGCTTCTATATCCGGATGGAGACGGATATTCTTTTGTAAATTAAGTAAATCTTCACCGATAGTAGTATGCTTATTTTCAGATGAGATGTATTGTGCATTATCCGATGTATATTCATTTAGTGTCAGCTTATATGTATGCTCGATGTTGAATCCCACAGGTTGTCGGCGGATATACAGGTAAGTCCCCGTATAGTCTACTATGTACCATAGGCAAATAAATACAACTAATAGCTCAATGAGGATCCAAAGATAATTTTTGCGCTGATTTTTTATAATTGTGAGTATATGTTTTACCATGTTTTTATCTTTAAGTGTTTTTTAATGACTCGACAATAGGTTGGGATGTGATTCTCCATGCTGGTATTGCAGTACTCAACAGATTCAGAAGGGTGCAAAATAGAAAAGCAATGATGAATGTTCCCGGGTTGATGAGGACTTTAGTAGGGATATCTGGGTCAATATTCAAGCTAAAATAAGTAGTAGAGGTGAATACCCACTCTCTCACTATATACATGCCGAAATAGGATATGATCAGTCCGATCAACCCTCCTATCAGTGAAAGAATCATGTTTTCAAGAAGAATTTGTTTGATAATATTCCATCGAGTTCCACCAAATGCTTTTCGTATACCTAATTCTCCCATGCGATCTTTCAGACGGGAGGACGTCAGACCTGAAAGGTTAAGGGCCGGCACTAATAAAATAACCATTAGGGTGACAGCTAACTCAATATATTTCTCGCGCATGTGGGGATATCCTGATCCGAAACGCATTTCTTCTACATATTTTGTGTCCGGTTGGCGGTATAAAGTTATTTCATTTTCAGTAAGAGATGAGTTGTGCCTGTTTATTTGTTGTTGTACTTCCTTTCGTATTTTTTCAAAATCATTGGAAGAGTGAGCGACAATCATACATTTATAATTACCGGTTATGTTTTCCGGGTCAGTGGGGGGCGCCGGAGGAACTGAAGTGAAAGGAACCCAGGCATTGGCAAATGAATAGGTGGCTCGAGTGGTTACATCTTTCACTATACCGCATATTGTATAGGGAATATGGTTGAACTCAATCGTGCTGCCTACAATGTTTTCCACAGTCCCGAAAAGGCTTAAGCAAAGACTCTCTCCAATAACTGTTTTTCGAATACCTGCATCAAATTCGGCTTTTGTATAAGGGATTCCATCTATGAACTTAAAATCCATAATTTTCCAGAACACATCATCTGTGAATAATATAAAACTTTTTTTTTGGAGGCCATTCTTGATAGAGCTTAATTCTAGCTTGATAGGAGAGATTATGCATATATTCTCGGCTGTTTTCAAAGATTGGAAACACTCACGTATTGTTTTCAGCGATAAATAACCATCTCCGACATGATGACCAGTTTCTTTGTTTATCATACCCACCCATTTTACATAAAGAGTACGCTCTCTGTTTACTTCAGGCTCGATATTGATCATAAAAGAACGATGTGCCATTACATACATCATGATCAGTGTTATGGCAAATGCCGTACCAAATATAGATACAAAACATAAATATGGTTTTGTTTTACATTCTTGAAAAAATTGCCTGATGTAAGTTGTATTCATAGCTTATCCAACGTTTGTTTTATTATTTATTTGCTGATGTTGTCACAAATAATATGCCAAAGGACTAATTGGTTGATAATTAGTAGTATATGCTACAATTACTTTGTCCGGTATCGAACAGGTTGTTCGTTTATATGATGAATTGGCAGTTCATTAAAATAAAATGCACTGTGACGACATAGCTGCCGTTACAGTGCAATCACGTTTTTAAATCTTATGACTTAATTACTATAATATGATTATATCTTTTATAATAGTAATAATTCCTATATGTCTTGATATAGAAGCCTTATTTCGTCTGAATACGGATATTTCCGGCTTTCACTCCGTTTGCTTTTGCTGTAAATACAATCTCTCCGGCAGTTTCACCGGCTTGCAGGATAGCTGTCAACATACCGTTGAAAGCATGCATTTTCGGAAGATGGAATTGTTCAAGGTTCGTCGGATCGCCATTGGCGGCGGCACGATATTTACCCGTTCCCTTTACCGAGAAATTTATCTGACGATTATCGGCTGGGCAGAGGTTACCGTCTTTGTCTACTACTTTAACAGTCACATAAGCCAGGTCTTTTCCGTCTGCAGTCAGTTCGTTACGGTTGCTTACCAGTTCGATGTGATGAGGCTTTCCGGCAGTACGGACTACTTTTTCAGCTACCGCTTTTCCGTTTTTGTCGTAGGCTACTACTTTCACTTCACCCGGTTCGTACTTTGTATCCATCCACATCAGGCGATAGCGGTTCTTTAGCGAACTATTATTCTTGCTTTGTTTTCCATAACTTTTGCCATTGATAAACAATTCGGCAGTAGGATAATTAGTGTACACAAAAATGGGAGTCACTTCACCTTCACGTCCCGGCCAGGTCCAGTGAGGCAGGATATGCAAGGTTTCCGCTTCCTTGTTCCATACGCTACGGTAAAGATAATAGCGGTCTTTTGGTAAACTGGCAAGGTCGATGATACCAAACATTGAACTGTGGTTAGGCCATGAATCCGTATCGTATGGTGACGGTTCGCCCAGATAATCGAATCCGGTCCATACGAACTGTCCGATGGTCCAATGATGATCGTCAGCTAATGCAAAATCCTCGTCCGGAATATTCGACCAGGGACAAACCTCCACATCGTATGAAGAGCATTGATGATCTTCATATTTTGCCCCTTTCTTATCCTCCACCGGGAACTTGTATACGCCACGTGAACTGACAGTAGAAGCCGTTTCGCTTCCCAGAATCAGATTCTGCGGGAGTTGGTCGTATGACTCCTTATAGCGTTGCGTACGGTAATTGAGTCCCAGAATGTCAATCATTGCTGCAAATCCGTTGGCAAGTACACAAGTCACCTGATCCATTCCGCAAGTGACAGGGCGGGTCGGATCTTCACGATGGCAGATATCCTGCAGGAATTTGGCCACTTTATAACCGACAGGACTGCATTGAGTCGGTACTTCGTTACCGATACTCCACATCACGACGCAAGGGTTATTCCGGTAATTATGAAGCATATTTTTCATATCACGTTCCGCCCATTCATCGAAGTAGCGGTGATAACCATTTTCACATTTGGCGATGTCCCATTCGTCGAACGGTTCGATCATCATCATAAATCCCATTTCGTCACACAACGCAACGAGTTCGGGAGTCGGCATATTATGAGAAGTACGGATCGCGTCGCATCCCATATCTTTCAATAGCGTAAGCTGATGACGCAGTGCTGCTACATTGATAGCGGCGCCCAACGGACCTAAATCGTGGTGATTACATACACCCTGGAATTTGCGGTGCTCCCCGTTCAGGTAGAACCCTTTGTCGGCAATGTATTCAATGCTGCGGATACCGAAACGTGTGGTGTAAGTATCTACCAGTTTATCATCCGCATAAATTTTAGAGACAGCCTTGTAAAGCGACGGACTTTCCGGCGACCAGAGTTCGGGCGCGTTTACAATAAAGTTTTGTTCGAAAGGCTGTTCGTGATTGATGCGGCTTGTATTCTCTTTGCGGGTCACAACTTTACCTTCCGGAGAAAGAATTTCCGTCTCTACACGGATGGCTGTTTTCTCATCGGCGTTGTCTATCTTCGTTTGGAGACGTACTGCTGCAAAATCCTTGCTGACGTGAGGAGTCGTGATTTGCGTTCCCCATACAGGCACATGGATTTTGTCGGTCACAATCAGGTGTACATTGCGATACAAACCTGCACCCGGATACCAGCGCGAAGATTGCGGACGGTTTTCCAAACGCACGGCAAGCGTATTGTTTTTACCGTCTTTATTCAATAAAGAAGTCACATTACAGTGAAAAGAATTGTAGCCGAAAGGCCAGAAACAAGCTTCTTTTCCGTTGATGTAGACACGCGCTTCACTCATGGCACCGTCAAAAAGTAGTGTCACTTCTTTGTCGGCAGGAGCATCAAAACTGGTTCGATACCATCCAGTGCCTACATAAGGGAGCCCACCGGTACGTCCTGTCTTTAAGGAAGCTTTTTTCTCAAAGTTCTGTGTCACTGCCACGTTTTGGAGGTCATTGTTCATGTCGAATGGACCGAAAATCGCCCAGTCGTGTGGAATAACAACCGACTCCCATTGATTGTCATTAAACTCCGGCTGGCTAGCCTCTTTAAAATCTCCTTTACTGAATTTCCAGTTTTTCTCCAGCAGTGTCTCACTGCGTTGCGCTTGCATGGTGCAGGCGGCACCCATCAAAAGTACAGCTAATAACTGTTTTTGGTGTTTCATGTTCATTTTTACTTTTCAGGTATAAAATATTTTGGATTCGGCGTAAAGTTATAAAAAAGGATTCAATAATCTTATCTCTTGAAAGCATTAAATGCGCTGGTGGGTTTACCACTATCGTCAAACATGCCCTTTCCATAGTTCTTCCAACCACCATAACTCTGCGGTTCCCAGGAGAATACACCAAGACATTGTTCCACTTGTTTGGCTTTCGTCATAAAGTCTGTGAAAAAGTCTTCAGCTTCGGAATAGTCCCAGGGAATACCAATTTCGCACATCATCACCGGAGTGTTGTATTTGGCAATCAGACTTTTCATATTGGCAATACATTTGTTGTTCATATCTTCCCAATCATCGGCTGCTCCCTCTGTCGGGTACATATCCGGATAAAGAGACATACCGATGACGTCCCATTTGGCATTGTTGTCATGCAAATAACCGAAAATCCGGTTGTATAGATTGGCATCATTTCCCTGGTCGAGGTGTACAATCACTTTCGCATTCGGATAAATCTCTTTAACAGCATTGTAGCCGGAGTTAATGAATTTCGCAAAGTTTTTAATACCGTCACTACTCGTTGTTTGTCCAGTGGGGAATAGCATTCCCTGATGAGTTTCATTGCCTACTTGCACCCATTCCACATCAATGCCCATCTCTTTGATTGCACCGAGTACATCTTTGGTATGGTCGGCAATCGCCTGCTCCAGTTCTTCTACCGTATAGTTTTCCCAGGCTTTGGGTTTGGCTTGCTGAACAGGATCGGCCCATCTGTCACTGTAATGGAAGTCGATCATCAGGCGATAGCCCAAATTATGCGCTCTCCATGCTTTGAGCAATACGTCACCCTTATTGCACCAGCCTTTTACATCTTCCGTGTCATTTTCCGGGTTCACCCATACACGTAGACGAATTGCATTTATACCCAGGTCGCGAAGCAGAGACATACATTCCTGTTCTTTTCCATCGGAGGTATAGAATTTATATCCGGAACTTTCCATTTCCGACAGCCAACTGACATCAGCTCCCCGGGCGAAGCCGGACATATCATAAGTGGTTTCCGTCTTTTCCGGAAAAGTCGGAGTATCATTATCATCATCACAAGCGGTGAAGATGCTTCCGCAAAGTAGTGCGGAAGCTATCATTATATATTTTCGTATCATAGTGATTCTGTTGAAATTAATAATCATGTTGTTGAACTTAGAATGTTATTCAGTGATTTCAGTCATTGTAAATTCCATCTTGTTGAGATCCAGCGTAATGCGATATTTACCCTCCTTGGCGGGTTTAATGTTATCACCATTCTGATCACTTAGATAGAGCCCACTTTCAGAAGTATAGTACAATCTCCAGTCCCAGTTAATCTGATCGGGATCCGTATTCATGAGGAAGTAGAATCCGTCACCGATGGTGGTGATATCGCATTCTGCGCTCCATATTCCGGTTTCCTCATCATATATCATCAGGTCTTTAGCCGTTGACCAGCCATTGAAAGTTCCATATACATTGATTTGTTTGATTTCAGTAGGCTTCCAGGTTAAGTTGACATAATCTACTTCGATTGTATAACTTTTCTTGCCGGAACCATCGAACCAGATGTTGTAATGCTCTCCTGTTGTAAGAGCAAGGCTATAAAGATTGTTGGGATCAGAGCCATACCATGTGTCTGTTGATGGGTCTACTATCTGGAAGTTTTCATTGCTGACGGTTTGGAATACAGTGCGATAAGTTCCCGCAGTTTTACCGGGTTCAAGTTTGCGGTATAACTTTCCCCACCATGAGTCGGCACCTTGCATTTCCAGATAAGAGGGATAAGTCGGTTCTACACTTCCTCCTTCCGTCACTTCCACTTTCCATGCTTGCGGGTCGTTCAGGTCAATAATCAATGTACATTCTCCGGCTGCTGGTACGTTTACTGTAATATTTCCGGCAGAAACATTTGTTCCGGTATTGAATGTCAATTCATTAGCAGAACCATTAAAGGCGAAAGGAGTATCTTTGGCTTTCGTATCATCAATGCTGTTATCAGCTCCGCTGACGCTGGTGTTATCATATAGTTTACCTGTTCCATTCATCTGAATATTGATAGTGCCGGCTCCTGTAGCAGTAAATATGCCCTGCCATTGATTCTTGTCACGTTTGTATTCCATTGTGATACCTCCGTCGATGCCACTTACATTGAGTGTTGGCATCCATAAAGCAGTCCATAGTTTTTTGGTGGTATTGACATTCGTATAGTAACAGCCTGATTGACCGGGGAACCACAAATCCCACGTTCCTTCAGCAGCATCAGTTGTCAGGAAGAACGGAGTAGCCGTACTGCCTGATTTGGCTGTGTGCCAAACAGTACCATCGGCTTCCTGTAGATAGAAACCCTCCCAAGAAGTGGCTCCCATAAAGCCGATATAGTTGCCATCCGCATTGGCTGCATACAGATCTTTTCCTGAATCCTTACCGTCTCCCTTATTGATAATATTGGCAAATCGCATATCAATTTCATAAGGAGTAACCATGACTTTTACCACATTACTGTATACAGGAGCGATGTTACTTCCGTTTCTTCCGGCAAGCCGGAAATAGAGCGGTGCTTCTTCTTCGGGAGTAGCTTTCAACTGATAAGCGACGATATTTAAAGCGGAGACAGAGTACGTCTTTGATACTCCACTTTCGGTCGTTTCCAGAATCTGCCCGGAGAAATCTTCCGTGCGTGAAACCTGTACGGAAGTTTGTACACCGGTGGTAGGCTGGTATCTTGAATCGCTCACTTGCAGCGTCTGGTCAGTCCAGGCAAGCGACAGAGCATAAAACTTAGCTGTCTCCTTTGTCAGTACGACAGAATTGGCAGAAGCTATCAATTCGTTCTCTTCCGGGCTGGAGAGAAAATAGGTATCCCCATCTTTCTCGCAAGCACCTAGTAATAGGAGGGCGGAAAGTAAAGTGAATAGATTATTTAGTTTTTTCATATCGTTGTTCCGTATTAATATGATTAATAGTTTTCATTGTATAAGTTTGGATTGGCCGTCAGTTCGGTAGCAGGTATCGGATAGATATTGTATTTGCTCTCTACTGCCTTACCGTCTTTTACGCCACCTTTCCATTGCCATACATAGCTGTTGGTTGTAAATTGATTGAAGCGGATCAAGTCCGTACGGCGATACCCCTCCCAATACAGCTCACGGGCACGTTCGTTGATGATAAACAGTTCGTTGATTTCAGACTCGCTTTTGTTATGAGTGTTGTCGCCGAAAGCACGTTCCTGTAGCTCATTGATATAAGGCAGTACATTTGCCAGAGTTGCTTCCGTTCCTCCACGTACCACAGCTTCTGCCATCATTAAATATACATCGGCCAGACGGAATAGGGGATAATCTGTATTTACACCACCGTCTGCGGTGTTGGAAGCAGTCTGTCCGGCATCAGTCAGGTTAGTCCATTTTTCTACGAAATAGCCATTGCTTTGGTCATCTATCTTTTCCAGGTCCCGGGTTTGTCCGTCGGTAAAGAACATATATCGCTGGTCGGCTTCTTCGTTACCTGAGAAAAGTTGAGGAATTTCTCCGCGTACACGGAACATACCCCATCCTGATTTTACACCGTAATCTTCCGGTATCTGTTTTTCGGACGTGTTGCTCACTGCGCCACAAACAATGTAAGTGGATGATCCCCATGACACGAGATTGGTTGCGTCTACCGGGAGGGTGAAGATTATTTCGTTCGTACGTTTGTCATTGTCGGCATTAAACAGCTTGTAATAATCGCTTTCCAGTTGATAACCCTGTTCGATAACCTTTTTACAGGCTTTGATACATTCGTTGTATTTGGAAGTCTGGGTATAAACTTCCGCATTCAGATATAATTTGGCAAGTAATGTATATGCAGCTCCTTGGGAAGCGCGTCCGTAAGGACAGTTCGCTTTATTTAGCATTTCATCTTTAATGGCATTCAGTTCACTTTCAATATAATCGAAAATCTGTTGGGCTGTATAGCGGGGAGGTAGATATCCGACTAGCGGGTCATTTTCCGTCACAAACGGGATATTGCGGAACAGATCGAGTGCGTGATAGTAGAATAAAGCACGCATGAAACGGGCTTCGGCACGATAAATACGAATTTCAGTCTGCTCCTGGTCCGTGAACTGTGCTATCTTTTCATCGGTGGCATTGCGGAGAAACTCATTACATAAAGCAATGTTGTAATAGATACGGTAATACATATCCGATACCCAAGGATCATTAGCATCCCAACTCAAATACGTCAGTCCCGTCACGTTGTCACCGGACAGCCAGGTAGAAGCCACTTCATCCGTTCCACATTCCTGCAAGTTGAAGAAACAGCGCATATAATCCTGTCCGCTGTTACTACTCAAATCGTTGTCACCATTCTTTTCCTGTCCGGTGGTCACCATGGCTGCATAGATTTTTCCCAGAACGGCTTTATAGTTTGCAGCACTGGTATATATGGTAGAAGATGTTTCTTCTTCGTGTGGATATTGGTCCAAGTCGCCTATGCAGGAACTCATCAGGAGTGCGCTGCAAAAATAAAGGGCTGTATAAAATATCTTTTTCATAATCGATGCTTTTAGTAATTAGAAGTTAATACCTATGTTGAGAGAGAAAGTACGTGGGCGTGGATAAAACGAATTGTCCACACCGTCGGGAACTTCCGGGTCAACACCGCTGTATTTGGTGATACAGAATACATTTTGCACCATGGCACTCACATTCAGACTGCATCCTTTATAAATAGTGCCGAAGTTGTAACCCAATGAGAGATTATCCATTTTCAGGAAAGAAGCATTCTCTACATAGTAGTCAGAGAGATATTGACGTGTCTGGAATCCTGTTTTCAGATAGGTTGATGACAGGTTGTTTAGCTGATAAGAGTTATAGCTGACAGTTTCCCAGGCACCGCTGTTCATAGCCATCGCATTATAGACATAGTTTCCGATATTGGCACGCAGGCTGGTGCTCAATGTCCACTTCTTGTAACGCAATGAGGTACTGAAACCGAGGATATAGTCGGGAGCCGGAGAGTGGTAGCGGTACAAGTCGTTCGAGTTGATTTGTCCGTCTCCGTCAAGGTCTACGTAAGCTCCTTCTATCGGTTTGCCGGTTTTTTCATCATACAGCTGATGGTAAACGTAGAACATATAAGGAGCATATCCCTCGCTCAATGTCTGTACCTGATAACTGTCGATATACGGACCTACAGAAGTGTTGGTGGCAGGCGTACCGACTGTCAGTGATAAGTTTTTCACTTTCATCTTCTGCCATGTCATGTTGAAACTCAAGTCCCAGTTCCAGTCCTTGGTCTGTATGGGCGTTGCGTTCAGACTGAATTCCACACCCTGACTGTCCACATTTCCGACATTGGTCGTGATGTTACGATCGAATGTAGTACCGGCAGCAGCAGGTACGGTGGCAATCAGGTCTTTGGTCTGACGGGTGTAGTAGTCGAAACTACCAGTGATGCGGTCTTTGAGAAAACCGAAGTCAAAACCCACATTCCATGAAGTGGTTGTTTCCCATTTCAGGTTGGGTACATACGCTTTGGGGCGGTAAGTAGGAGTCGGAGTGCCACCGATAAGAGAGCCGGCACCACTTTGACTGATCGTATAGATAGGGAGGTAGTTGTAGTTGCCTATACCGTCTTGCTGCCCGGTGACACCATAACTGGCACGCACTTTCAGCGTACTGATGACTTTATTGTCTTTCAGGAATGATTCTTCTGTCACTCTCCATCCTAATGCTACTGACGGGAACGTACCCCAACGTACATTTTTAGCGAAGCGCGAAGTGGCATCGCGACGTACAGTAGTAGTCAGCATATAGCGGGAGTTGAACGAGTAGTTCAAACGGCCATAATAAGAGAGTAATACATGGCGTTCGTCAGAGGCTTTCGATGTTTTCTGTATTTCTCCCAACGTGTTCATTTCGCTATAAAGCGGAGTCGTGGATTTCCAGTACTGATAATCGTAACCGGCTGTTACATCAAAACTACTCTTAATGGATTCCACCAATTTGTTGTAGTTGGCATACAGAGTCAACAGACGGTTTTCTTTTTTCTGTGGGCCATAGCTGTAATCCAAACCGGAAGTGGTGTAATTCTGTGCAGCTTCTGCCGGAACATATACACTTCCTTTACCTTGTGCATAGTCATAACCTAACGTAGCATGCAACTTCAAATCGGGGAAGAAGTGAAGACGATAGTCTGCATCAATGTTTCCGATAAAACGTTTTACTGTACTTTGTGAGTCATTCATATTGAGAAGTCCCACCGGATTCATGACTGCTCCGTTCACAGGAGCACCGGTGTTGTCAATCGCTTCCGTATATCCGCCGAATGTGTCTAGACCCGAATATACTGGAATGGTAGGATTCATGGTCGAAGCAGCCCAAATGGCACTTGTATTGGCAAATGTGTTCTTATTGATAGAACCTTTAGCATTGATATTCAGTTTTAAGTGGTCTTTAAAGAAAGACGGATTCAATGTAATGCTTCCGGTGTAACGCTCCGCGTTGTCAGTACGTAATAAACCACTCTGGTTGTAGTAACCGATAGATGCACGGAAAGGTAAGTTTTTGGTAATCTTTCCAGCAACACTTAGATTATTATCCGTACCGAAGGCATTTTGATAAATCTCATCGTTCCAGTCCGTATGTGTCGTGCCGAGTAACGCCCGTTGTGCATCGGTTCCTTTGCTTTGGATGGTATTGACAAATTCATCGTAACTCAACATATCTGCCAATTTGGTGCGGGTTTGTACAGAGTTGGTCGTACTGAAAGTAAATTTCAGTTTATCCGAACTACCTTTCTTGGTAGTAATCAGAATAACCCCGTTGGATGCACGCGAACCGTAAATGGCAGTCGAAGAAGCATCTTTCAGAATGGTCATACTTTCGATATCGTTCGGGTTGATGAGGCTAAGGAAGTTCCCGTCATTACCGCTGATGCCTCCCTGTTCCAAAGGAACACCGTCCAGTACGATCAAAGGGTCATTACTAGCGTTCAGTGAAGCACCACCACGCACACGGATCGTACTTCCCGCAGTGGGAGAACCACTGTTGGACATGATTTGCACACCGGAAATCTTACCATTAATCAGTTGCTCGGGAGAGCTGACCAACCCCATGTTGAAGTCCTTGCTGCTGACGTTAGTTACCGAACCTGTCAGGTCGCTTTTACGCTGCGTACCATAGCCGATTACTACAACGTCGCTCAATACCTGTGAATCACTTTTCAACTGGACATTCAAAGTAGTACTGTTGGCAGGAACTGGTACTACCTTTGTTTCATATCCTACATAAGAGAATTGCAACTCTTTGCTGCCCTGTGGCACATTGAGTGTATAATTACCGTCGAAATCGGTCACTGTTCCGGTAGAAGTACCGACAATGAGGATACTTACTCCGATCATCGGTTCCTTGTTCTCGTCAATCACTTGTCCGGTGATTTTCTTGCCTCCTTGTTGGGCGAAGGCAGGAATGGTGCCTCCTAAAAAGGCTGTACACAACATAAGTAGTACAGTCAGATGGCGTAGATTTAAGATATTCCTGTTCATAATTACTGTGTTATTGATAATAGATTTATTTTTACTTTTTATTTAAAAATCAGCAGCTTTTCCCTTTCTGTCTCTTCCGTTTGCTACCCCCTTTCAGAAGGCTTCAGACGTGGTTCAGACGAAAGATTTGTTCCTCACCGAGGAAGACCTTGTTCCTCACCGATGAACGACCCTTTCCTCACCGAGGAACGAAGGCTTCGACAACGGGGAACTTTAAGAACGATTATTCCAGCCAGATATTTCCTAGTTCAATCTCAACTAAACCTTTCTTGTTTCCTGACATTGATAGCTCCAGCTTTTCAATCCTTTCCGGTAAAAATGCGATTTCCGTTTCCGGATGGAAATACTGTTTCAAGAAGGTCGGATAAGCTATCGGCAGCAGTGCCGTGTCTGTCTGGCGTAAATCTTTCAACGGTATCCGTATGATTCCCTCCGATGATGGAGCAGGACAAGGGCTTTTATAAGTATATCCGTCTGACGTTACGAAACCGGCACTGAATCCTTCCGGAAGTGTTTTCGTGCGATTTACCCGGATACAGAGAACGCTACAATCCTTTACTCTTTCTTTTCTTTCTTCAATCAGGTTCTTTACGAACGTGCGGAGGAAATAGTGCGGATTTTCTCCTTTAGGAGTAAACCGGAACCGGAGCAAAGGTTTTTCCACCGGAGAAGAATCAACCAAAGTACGTTGGAGATCATTCCATTCGGGAAGCGTGTATGCTTCTATCCGGCTATCTGCGTCCGTAATAGTCAATAGTGGTATCGCACTATCTGGGGCAACAACACGAGTAGTCCAATAGGCTCCGGAAGTATAATTCCAGTCCAGTGGATTTCCCTTTATTCCCGATGATGAATTCCTGTAACCGGAATTTCCTGTGGGATAAGTGCGAGTGCTGTTGCCCCGGCATACGATGATGTTATACCTGAAACAATCATCCTTTATTTCTGTAGCGGGTATCGTTGCTTGATAGGTATATCCGCCTGTACGTTTCATCTTGATATATGGATTATGCTCATTCCAAAAAGATATCTTATCGGTGTAGATAATCACAGAATCCGGGAATTCGGTTCCTACCACCTGTGCACTAATCGTCAAATCCTTATTTGCTTCAGTGGTTGCCGATGGAGTATGAACGACTTTATAATCCGTCACACGTGGAGCAGGAGCCACATACTCTCCGATGCGGATGGAATTCCATTGAGAGTCTGCCTGCCAGTTCTGTTTGGGCGTACAGTTTTTATGTTTCAGCAGATAGGTACCCGGACGAAGTCCGCGGATAATCCCGTCTGTCACATCTCCTTTCTGCTGATTTCCTTGATTGAGGGCCGTAAAGGTAAATTCCATCCCTAAATCAGGTATTTGCAAAGCCATGTCCCAAGCACCATAAGCGATGGTAACCACTTCTTTATCGAGTGACGGTTTGGCAAACGGATCGTTCACTACTACCGCGTCCGGCATCACTTCCAGTCTCCAGACTCCCGGTTCGAGGCAATCCATGAAATAAGCACCTGTTCCCTCATAATGAATGATCGGAGAACTGCCACAACCGGCAATGGAAACAAGTTGTGACGCATCTTTGGGCTGGGTGTTGGTATGATTGGAATAATAGAATTTCTTTCCATTATTTAATTCGCTCAAGTCCTCTGTATAACTGACACGAAAACCGTCACCAAATAAAGTGTCCTGTGGATAACTGCCGTATGATTCACCTCTTTTCAGACTGCGTGCAGCTTCGGCAGCTATCTTCATACTGATGGCTTTATGAGGCGTATAGGCAAGATTCAAGAAATGAGTCTGATATTCCGTATTGGCATAAGCGATATCCATCGGATCATACGCAAACTGGGTAATCCATTGAAAACCTGCTGTACGGAAAGTGCGTACCATGGCCGGATACATATAAGAATACATGATATCTGCCGGATCGAACTCATATACCATCCGTGTTTTCTTATCGAATCCTTTCACTTTATCGGAAAAGGGAATATCATAGCGGTCTATATAGGGAAGGAAATTTCCCTGCTGTGTCTGTCCGGATACCAGTCCGATGGGATACCATTGATAAGTAGTTCCCTGAATGGCAGTTTTGTAATAAGCCTCTACTACATATCCGTTGTGGCTTACATTATAGAATACAGGTTTGCGGTTTCCTGTTTTATTGATCGCTTTCAGCATCCGGTTGATATAGGCTTTTACCTCTTTCTTCGTACCGGAATGACAAGGTTCATTATTGATTTCGAACCCAACAATGGAGGGATCGTCTTTATAAGCTAACCCCGTATATGGATTGACGTGCTTCACCAAACCATGAAGATAGGTTTCTTGTGCAGCGATAGCTTCCGGGTGAGAGTGCATATCGCATTTATCATATTTATAGGAGAAGCCGCCCGTCTGTATGTTTCGTTCGGGATATCCGTTCCCGAAGTTGGTCTGCGCGGTAATCACAATATGAATATTGCGTTCTTTGAGTTTGGCAATCAGGTAGTCCATCAAGTCGAGATGCTCGTTTTCGAGGAGATTTCCCTGTCCGTCTGTCAGTTCCACATCCCATAAATGAATACGGTAAGCATTCAGTCCCAGACGGGAGATATGATATACATCTTTGTCTATAGCAGCTTTGCGGTCCAGTTCCAAATATCCAATGGCACGGTAAGCATGGGCGAAAGGCAGCGTATAATTAACACCGAAAAAGGAAGCCTCCCGGCGGGTGTCACTCCAACGCATCACCCCATTTCCATCTATATATATAATAGGTGTAGAGGATGATTTGCCTTGCACTTTGACAAAGGCAGATATCAAACAAATAAAGGTAAGGATCAACAGTCTTTTCATGCTATCAAATTTATCGGTTTATTGACAGCAACAAAAGTAATTTATTGGTCATTTCAATAAAAGCACAGATTGGACATATAAGGATAAAAATAGGACGAAATGCCCCAAAATGCCTCTACAGGTCTTCATTAAGGTACTGGCGTGGCGTTTTTCCGAATTCTGCCTGAAAACATTTGGAGAAGTAAGAGTGATTGGAAAAGCCTACCATGTACATCACTTCGGCAATGGTAAATTTCTTTTGTTGCAACAACATGGCCGCCTTTTTCATCCGGATCGATTTGATGTATTCCACTGGAGACATTCCGGTCAGCTGTTTGATTTTCCGGTAAATCTGCTTATTGCTGATACCGGATAATTCACAAAGTGCATTTACATTCAATTCCGATTCAGAAAGATGGTCCTCAATCAGGCGGATAATGTTCGACAGAAATTTCTCATCTTGAGATTCTGCTTCGATTGGTTTAAGAACAGGCAACGATTCCAACTGCTTTTTCACCTGTGTTGCCGGAATCTCTTCTTTCTCTACGGCGATGACAGGGATATTCAGGCCAATGGAAGTTCCTTTTCCTTCGTTCGAGGTGACTCCGTTGATGTGACCGCCATGAAGTTCCGTATAAGTCTTGACCAGATAAAGTCCGATACCTGTACCTTCCTTATTGCCGGAATGTGGAGACTGGAAAAAGCGCTGGAAGATATATGGAATATCTTGTTGCGGGATTCCGCTTCCTGTATCTGAAACACAGATATCCAACAATCCCGTTTCTTCACGATAGAAAAGAGACAGACGGACGCTTCCGCCATCCGGGGTGAATTTGACGGCATTTGAAAGCAGATTATCTAAAATCACTCCAAGTTTGATGGCATCCATATCAGCATAAATCTTGGCTTTATTCGTCTCGAAATGGAATGTGATCTGTTTGTTTTCCTCATAGACAGAAAACAGGCTACGGCTGAATGACACAAGTTCGATACGCGACAAAATCAGCAGCGAATCTTTATTATCCTCTATCCGGTTGAAGTTTAATACCTGATGAATCAATGAGTTTATTTTCATTGCATTACGCTGCACCTCCTCCAGTGTCTGTTTCTCATGCACTTCTTCTGCAACGGGGAGCAATTGACTGACAGGAGCGATGATCCGGCTAAGCGGTGTCTTTAATTCATTAGACAAATGGGTAAAGAAAGCCATTTTCTGGCGTGATTGCTCCAGAATCTTCTCTTTTTCCATCCGTTCCATTTTCAGACGGTTCTTGACACGGAAAAAGTTGATAACCCAGGCAATGAGGCTCAAGAATAAAAGAATGTAGGCTATCTTTGCCCAAAGTGTGTAATACCATGGAGGGAGAATTTTAATATTCAGGATATATGGATGCTCGGAAGGAGAACCGCTCTTTTCTACTTTGCTGATTACTAGCTGATAATCCCCATAACCCAAATTACTGTACGTAATGCGATTCGTGTTGGATTGCAGGAAATTCCATTCTTTGTCCATACCTTCCAGCCGGTAGACGAATTCATGTTTTTCTTCCAGCGAGTAGGGCAGGTCTGAAAGTTCGAAAGCCAGGTTGTTCTGGTCGTATTTTAGTTCGATAGCATCGGTATAGCGGATGTTGGGAATATCCTCTCCGGTATGCGGAGACATCAGTTGATTGTTGATATATAAGGCAGTCAGTAAAATGGAGTGTTCCGGCTGACTCATGGCTTGTATTTCGGGACGGGATATGCCGAACCCGTCTGCACCTCCCAGATAGATATTTCCATCTTCCGGATCAAACATGAGACTGGTGAAACGTTTATCCGTCAGGCTTTGCTGGCGGGCATCCATTGTTCTCCGGTCGATGATCCAAAGTCCGTTAGTGGTGGAAACCCAGATATGTTCTTTTACAGAGGTCATAGACAGAATCTCGTTATTGCTGAAATTGCCGAAAGAGATACTTTGCTGACTCGAGTCTTTGGGATTGATACGCATCACCCCTCCGTGAAATCCTACCCAAAGCATGCCGTCTTCATCCCGTAAAAGGTAGTTCGGGCTCTTCTCGCCACTTAATTCATCGGCAAACAGCTTTGTCACTTGCCGCGTACGGGCATTGATTTTGTCTATTCCTTTGCTGTTGTATAACAATACCCATACATTACCTTCCGCATCAGGGACAATCTGATTAATGAACATCCCCGACAGCCCATTATGAATGGAATAATTTTGATCGGCCACATACGATCTTCCGGCAGATTGTATCAGTTTATGTTTGTCCACAACAAAGATACCTCCGAGACAGGTGGCGATCCAAAGCTTCCCGTCAGTATCTTCAAACAGGTAATAAGCCCAGTTGGTATTATAAGTTCCTGTACTGTCTACGATGTTGTAGTGTACAAATTGATGGGTATTATAGTCATAGCGGTTGATACTTCCGTCTGTGGCTATCCATAACTGCTGTTCTCTATCCTCGTAGATGTGTCGTATCCGGTTGTGGGATAACGGATGGTTTTTATCCCCCATTCTATACCAGATAGCATCGTGTTTATTGCCTGCAGGATGGGTGAACCGGATCACTCCGTTTGTACCTCCGAACCAATAGAATCCTTTGGAATCCCGGAACAGGGAATAGAACTGATTTCCGTCTCCTGTGCCTGTGATTTGAGAAATCGGTACAAATTGCAGCGCACTGTTATAGCGTGACAGGGAAATGCCATAATCTGTTCCCAGCCAGATATTATGTTCCTGATCCGAGAATATGTTCCAGATAATATTGTTGGTTAGTGACTGGATATTGCGTGAATCGTGAATGATATGCTGCAAAGGTTCTTTGTCATTCTGGTACACATAAAGCCCGTTGTCTGTACCTGCCAGCAAATTTTCATCTCCGTCCAGTGCCAGTGATTTGATGGAGTTGTTATGAAATACCTCTATCGCCTTCATCTCTCCTATAGTGGGATTGTATTGGAAGAGATAACCTTCCATCCCGATCCAGATACATTGTCGGGTGGTGTCTTCCAACAGAGAATTGACAAACAAATTGCTGCCTCCCCGGTTAACGGGCAAAAGGATGTTTTCAAATTTTCCACTTGCCTGCACATAGCGGCATAATCCGTTGTAAGTACCTATATAAATTTGATTATCTTTTGTATGAATGATGGAATAGATGGTGTTATGAGGCAATCCGGTCTGTTTGCTGTCGAAATGATTCAGTTGACGGCTTTTTAACTGATAAGTATATAATCCGTTCAACGAACCTATCCACAATGTATCTCCCTGGAGTACCATGGTACGGACATCCGTTGGAAAATCAGTATCCGGTTGCTCATATTTGTCTGTTCGATAGTTATAAACAAGAATCCCGTTATCTGTTCCCAGATATAAATAAGTGTTATCTGCTATAATACCGCAGTAGATACGTGTGTTAGTACGTTCTCCATACGTGAAATGCTGTTGTGTGGAATAACCGTCATAACTGAATAACCCCTTGTTGGAACCCACCCATATCAGTCCCTCGCTATCTTGCAGGAAGCAACTAATCACCGAAGCTTCGGCCCCGAGATAGATGTTGTCGAATTGCTGATAATTTACTTTTTGCCCATACACATTGCCACTGCTACAGTAGGCAAGGATGAGAAAAAGAATTGTTGTAATTCGTTCGCGCATGGTGTTAGGTTTGCAGGTTTTTAAATCTGTAATTGTTGTAAAAGTATTCCTTCTTTCCTGCAAATGTAGGAAAAATGTCGGTTACACTTGTAAATATCCCGCTCTTTTTGTTCCTTTGCTATCTATTTATAAACAGAAAACTTACGTATGAGAAAACTAATTTATTGGCTTTTATTGCCGTTGGCAGTGGCTGTGAGTGCATGTGGCGGTAAAAAAGGATCTTCAGATAATACGTCGACATTGGCGATGATAGACAGTGTGGATGCTCACGGATTGCAGCGTATGCAGACGTCTAAGAGCGAAACCGACTTTAAATTTAAGGGGAAAGATTATCATTCCCTCGTTTCGCGTACTCCGGATGAAAATCTGCCCCATGTGACAAACGAGCTGGGAGATACCTATGTCGACAATAAAATAGTGTTGCACCTGACTCGTGGTAATGAAACCGTGTTGAACAAGACCTTTACCAAGAATGATTTTTCATCGGTAGTCGATGCGAACTTCCTATCTAAGTCTATATTGGAAGGCATTGTATATGACAAGACCACTCCGCAGGGGATTGTCTATGCCGCAAGTGTTTGTTATCCGCAGACAGATTTGTATATGCCGCTTTCCATAACGATCACTGCCGATGGAAAAATGAGTATACAGAAAGTAGATATACTTGAAGAAGATTATGACGATGAAGCCCCCAATTAAGTTTGTAGGCGGGTGTTGACAGTAAAATTACACAAATGTGAGAACATTTGAGACAAAAGAAAGGCAGCCGATGAGGTTGCCTTTCGTATTTTTGCACCGTCAACAAACTTAATACCGAATAGAATGAAGAAAAACATTTTTGCTATCTGTGTGGTAGCAGTAGGATGTACGGCACTGACCGCTCAAACCAAAGATACACAAACGTTGGTTCCGCTTACGGAACGGGTAAACGTGCAGGCGGATTCGGCACGCGTCAATCAAATTATAGACGATTGCTGGGTAGCAGTAGGGACTAAAAAGCCTCATGCAATTCAACGCGACTTTACACGTATGTTCAACGGTAAGCCTTCCTATCGTTTTGAATTGAAGGAAGATGATAACACCCTGTCAGGATATGCCAAAGGGGAAACAAAAGGGCGTGCGGAATTTTCTTATTGTTATGCAACTTCCGATGATTTCAAAGGCCTGCCTGCCGATGTTTATCAGAAAGCACAGATTACCAAAACTGTATATCATCATGGGAAAGGTATTTG
Source organism: Bacteroides sp. LFL-34 (assembly GCF_027257075.1). Taxonomy (NCBI): domain Bacteria; kingdom Pseudomonadati; phylum Bacteroidota; class Bacteroidia; order Bacteroidales; family Bacteroidaceae; genus Bacteroides; species Bacteroides sp. LFL-34. The sequence continues at coordinate 88,004 of NZ_JAPQKZ010000025.1, forward strand.
TCCGCAAGGAGCTTCCCGCGACTATGAGTTTGCCGTATATATTCCTTCTTCATTGGGTAGCGATGTCTCGACAATTTTTGCCCAATGGCATGGGATGCCGGATCGTACATTGGTACAAACTCCACAGGGCGAAGTGAAGAAACTGACGATTGACGAGTTCGTTGAACTGGAAAAGACTACGATCTTTAAAAAGAATGAAGGGCACGAGAAAGTAGCCAAGCTGGATAAACAAGGTAATCCGGTGAAAGACAAACAAGGAAATCCTGTATATCAGGCCGGAAAGGCCAACGGATGGCTCGTGGAACAAGGAGGCTATCCTCCATTGGCGTTCGGGTTCTCCGGTGGATGGTTCTATATCAAAGCAAATTCCGACCGTAAGTGGCTGACGGATAAAGACGACCGTTGCAACGCAAATCCCGAAAAAACACCGATCATGAAACCTGTAACATCAGACTATAAAGCATCGACCATTGCTTACAAAATGCCTTATGCCGATTTTCCGAAAGACTGCTGGATTACATTCCGCATTCATATCGACTGGACAGTCTATGGCAAAGAGGCGGAAACGATTGTAAAACCAGGTATGCTCGATGTGCAGATGGACTATCAGGAAAAAGGGAAAAAGGTTAGTAAACACATTGTAGACAATGAAAAAATCATGATTGGACGTAACGACGATGATGGTTATTACTTCAAGTTCGGTATTTACCGTGTAGGTAATAGCACTAAGCCGGTATGTTACAATCTGGCAAACTATTCAGAAAGGTAATTAGTCAGAAGGTAAAAAGAGAGTGATATCCGGATGTTCTTTTTGTGCGCATCCGGATATTTTTTTAGTTCTTTTACCGTTTATTTGTCAGCGCAGCAATGATAGTGATACCATTTTTACTGTCATAATTTGCTGATTGTAATAAAGTTAAAAATGATAAAAAATAGGACTGCATCTAGTAAGTACGTGTCAGGTATGCAAAAAGATTTGTTTTTTTGCCGCTTGCCAAATGGCATATATAAAATAACTAGTGATGCAAATGATGAACAAAAATGGGTTTAGCCGATGTGCAGAGTTCTACATCGGTCGTTTGCGAAAGGAAGGAAGGCATTCTACAGCGCATGTCTATAAGAATGCTATCTTCTCTTTTAGCAAATTTTGTGGCACGTCCAATGTGTCGTTCAGACAGGTCACCCGCGAGCGTTTACGACGTTACGGGCAGTATCTTTATGAGTGTGGCTTGAAGCCTAATACGATTTCTACGTATATGCGTATGCTTCGTTGTATTTATAATCGAGGAGTGGAAGCAGGTAGTGCACCTTACGTACCCCGATTGTTTCATGATGTTTATACGGGAGTAGATGTTCGCCAAAAGAAAGCTTTGCCTATCGGTGAATTACGTAGACTTTTGTATGAGGATCCCAAATCGGAGCGTTTGCGTCGTACGCAGGCTATTGCTGCCTTGATGTTTCAATTCTGTGGAATGTCATTCGCGGATTTAGCTCATCTGGAGAAATCAGCTTTAGATCAGAATGTGTTACGGTATAACCGTATCAAGACTAAAACTCCGATGAGTGTGGAAATACTTGATACTGCAAAGGAAATGATTAACCGGCTTCGTAGTAATCAGGATTCTCATCCGGATTCTCCGGATTATCTGTTTGATATTCTTAGTAGTGATAAGAAACGGACGGATGAAAGGGCTTATCGGGAATACCAGTCTGCCCTTCGTCGATTTAACAACCGTTTAAAGGACTTAGCGAGAGCTTTACGTTTGAAGTCTCCTGTCACTTCTTACACACTTCGTCATTCTTGGGCAACGACAGCGAAGTATCGGGGAGTATCGATTGAAATGATTAGTGAATCATTGGGACACAAATCTATAAAAACCACACAAATCTATTTGAAAGGCTTCGGACTTAAAGAACGTACGGAGGTGAATAAAGGGAATTTATCTTACGTGAGAAACTGTTGTGTAGACAGATGGTAGATATATAAAATATTGATAATCAGAAGTAAAATGTGTGTGTTACTTCTTAGGTAACAGAACTTAAATTTGACGCAAAGATAGACAAAAACACGAATAGTAAGCAAATATTCTTCCACTTTTTTTCGTTTTATCTGAAACATAGAGCAAAAAACTGTCTGAACATGAAATAATCTTATTTCCATGCTCTATACTTTTTCATTGCCTAATTCAATAGTTTTCTTATTGAATATTAGGCTTTTCCATTTTCTACGCCTTTGTCATGTATGTGATTTCTATTTTCACTGTAGTATGCGTTTCGTGTATGTATTGTCTGTTACCTAAGAAGTAACGGATGAACATGGGGTAAAAAAATATGATTTTAACGAAACCGAAATCAGTAAATGCCGGGCCTAGTAGTGGGACAGGGGAAGGCGTAGCACACTCAAAACGCTGGTATGTAGCACTCGTTCGAATGCACCACGAGAAGAAAGTTGCCGAGCGTTTATCTAAGATGGGAATTGATTCTTTTGTTCCCGTTCAGCAGGAAATTCATCAATGGAGCGACCGTCGTAAGATAGTTGAATCTGTTCTTCTTCCAATGATGGTATTTGTTCATGCTGATCCATCTGAACGTAAAGAAGTTCTAAGCTTTTCTACAGTGAGCCGTTATATGGTGATGCGTGGAGAAAGTACTCCAGCAGTGATTCCTGATGAACAGATGGCTCGTTTCCGTTTTATGCTTGATTATTCAGAAGAAGCTATTTGTATGAATAGTTCTCCATTGGCACGTGGTGAAAAAGTTCGTGTCGTGAAAGGACCTTTGACTGGACTGGTTGGTGAATTGGTCAGTGTTGATGGTAAAAGTAAAATAGCAGTTCGGTTAAATATGCTTGGCTGTGCCTGTGTAGATATGCCTATTGGTTATGTTGAATCTGCAGACATTCATGTGGGCTAATTTTTCTAATTTGAATTGATCGATGAAAATACAAACGCTTTTTCGGACTCTTCTTCTATTTTTGATACTGGGAGTTTTTTCTCCCTTAATGGCTCAAAATATGAGCGACTCTCAAGTTCTTGAATATGTAAAGGATGGTATTCGCCAGGGTAAAGAGCAGAAACAACTAGCCTCTGAACTGGCACGTAGGGGTGTGACCAAAGAACAGGCAACTCGTGTGAAGCAACTATATGAACAACAAAACAATGTTAATGCTTCCAATGCAACGGGTACCGATGTCAATGAATCACGCCTTCGTGAGGAAATGAAAGAAAACACCTCCGATATGCTGGAAGACCATCCGAGCACTCAAGACCTCGCACGTGGGAACCAGGTTTTCGGACGAAACATCTTCAATACCCGTAACCTGACTTTTGAACCGAGCGTCAACATCGCCACTCCCTTGAACTATCGTCTGGGTCCCGGTGATGAAGTGATTATTGATATCTGGGGAGCCAGCCAGAACACTATCCGCCAACAGATTTCTCCTGACGGCACGATCAACATTCAGAAAATAGGTCCTGTCAACCTGAACGGACTAACTATTGCTGAAGCCAATGACTATCTCAAAAAGACATTAAACAAGATATATAATGGTCTTAATAATGCGAATGATCCCACCTCTGACATCCGTCTGACTTTGGGCAGCATACGTACTATCCAGATCAATGTAATGGGTGAGGTTGTCCAACCGGGTACTTACTCCCTCTCTTCTTTTGCTACAGTCTTCCATGCACTTTACCGTGCGGGTGGAGTCAGTGACATAGGAAGCCTTCGCAATGTACAGCTGGTACGTAACGGCAAAAATATCGCCACGATCGACGTCTACCAATTTATCATGAAAGGAAACATTCAGGATGACATCCGGCTTCAGGAAGGCGATGTAGTAATAGTCCCTGCCTATGACGTATTGGTTAAGATCGACGGAAAAGTGAAACGCCCAATGCGTTTCGAAATGAAAAAGGATGAGAGTCTATCCACTCTTATCAGTTATGCCGGTGGCTTTGAAGCCGACGCCTACACCCGTTCCTTACGTGTCGTACGCCAGAATGGACAGGAATATGAAGTAAACACAGTCAAAGACCTTGACTATAGTGTCTATAAAATGCGAAACGGTGATGTTGTGACCGCCGAAGCCATCCTTAACCGCTTCATCAACAAACTTGAAATCCGTGGAGCTGTTTATCGTCCCGGCATCTACCAGTTGAATGGAAAACTGAATACAGTCCGTGAACTGGTAAACGAAGCTCAAGGCCTGACCGGTGATGCCTTCTTGAACCGTGCCGTTCTCTACCGCCAGCGTGAGGACTTGACTACCGAAGTTGTTCCAGTAGACATTAAAGCTATCATGGACGGTACTTCCCAAAACATCATCCTGATGAAAAACGATATCCTTTATATTCCTAGTATTCATGACCTGGAAGACAGAGGCAACGTCGTAATCCATGGTGAAGTAGCCAAACCGGATTCTTATCCTTATGCGGATAACATGACCCTTGAAGACTTGATTATTCAGGCGGGTGGATTGCGTGAAGCCGCTTCTGTAGTTCGTGTAGATGTATCCCGTAGAATTAAGAATCCTCGCAGTACAGTAGATAATGATACTATCGGCCAGATATATACATTCTCCCTAAAAGAAGGTTTTATTGTAGATGGAACTCCCGGCTTTGTCCTTCAACCTTATGATGAAGTTTATGTACGTCGTAGTCCGGGGTATCAGGCTCAACAGAATGTGGTTGTTGAAGGTGAAATTCTGTTCGGAGGCTCTTATGCAATGACCAGTCGTGAAGAACGTCTTTCGGACTTGATCAATAAAGCTGGAGGTGCAACGAACTATGCCTACTTACGTGGTGCCAAATTGACTCGTGTGGCCAATGCAAGTGAAAAGAAACGCATGAGTGATGTGATCCGCTTGATGAGCAGACAGTTGGGTGAGGCTATGATGGACTCTTTGGGTGTTCGTGTGGAAGATACCTTTAGTGTTGGTATTGACTTGGAAAAGGCATTAACCAATCCTGGAAGTACAGCAGATATTGTTTTGCGTGAAGGTGATGTGATTTCTATTCCGAAAAATAATAATACAGTAACGATCAATGGTGCCGTAATGGTTCCGAATACAGTTTCTTATATAGAGGGTGAGAATATAGATTATTATCTGAATCAGGCTGGTGGTTATTCTGAAAATGCGAAGAAGAGTAAGAAATTCATCGTTTATATGAATGGTCAGGTGACTAAGGTTAAAGGTAGTGGTAAGAAACAGATCGAACCGGGTTGTGAGATAATTGTTCCCAGTAAATCAAAGAAGCGTACTAATATAGGTAATATTTTAGGTTATGCTACTACGTTTAGTACTTTGGGAATGATGGTTGCTTCTATTGCTAACTTAATAAAGAAATAACTAAAGTCGACAACACTGTCTCTATCTCCTTTCTGTGGAAGGAGGGGGCCCTTTAGGGGGAGGTGGTAGGTAAAGAAATTTAAAATACAATGGACGAAAATCAATCCAACTCAATCGAAAATCCCAACTCAGCTGAAATGGAAATCGATTTGATGGGAATTCTTCATAAAATCATAGCTATTCGTAAAGTCATCTATAAAGCAGCTGGTATTGGATTAGTTATAGGTGTTATTGTCGCTATCAGCATTCCAAAACAATATACAGTTGAAGTAACTTTATCTCCAGAAATGGGTACTGCAAAAAGTAGTGGTTTATCAGGTTTAGCCGCCTCTTTTTTAGGAAGTGGAATGACTATGGGTGATGATATCGATGCCTTGAACACCTCACTTTCTGCTGATATTGTATCTTCCACTCCTTTTCTGTTAGAACTGAAAGAACTGAAAGTGAACGAAGGAAATACTACTTTGGATACTTATTTAGATTCTCAATCTTCTCCTTGGTGGAGCTATGTGATAGGTGCGCCTGGAATTATGATTGAAGGAGTAAAGTCCATTTTTAATGATGAAGAAGAGGTGAGTGCCGTTGGAAGAGAGAAACGAGGCACTATTGAGCTTACCCAAAAAGAAGCTGCTAAGATCAATCATTTGAAAAAGTCTATTACCGCTTCTATCGATAAGAAAACATCTATGACTACCGTCTCCGTGACTTTTCAGAATCCTAAAGTGGCAGCTACGGTTGCCGATTCGGTAATAAGAAAATTGCAAGAGTACATTATTAATTACCGTACTTCCAAAGCCAAAGAAGATTGTATATATTGGGAAAAACTATTTAAAGAACGCCAGCAGGAATACTATGCTGCTCAGAAGAAATATGCCAGCTATATTGATTCACATGATAATGTAATTCTTCAAAGCGTGCGTACCGAACAGGAACGTTTGCAGAATGACATGGGGCTGGCTTATCAGGTGTATAGTCAGGTGGCTACGCAGTTGCAGATGGCGCGGGCGAAGGTGCAGGAGGAGAAACCTGTGTTTGCGGTGGTGGAGCCGGCGGTGGTACCACTGAAGCCTTCTGGTAAAGGGTTGCTTATTTATACTACTATTTTTATATTCTTATCGGTAGTCGGCACTATCGGTTGGCAACTATTCGGTAAAGAATTTAGCCATAGGTTTAAGATAGAAATGTAAAATTAATAATGATGGAATACGATGAGAGATTTATTCCGGATGGAATGAATGGATTTGAACGGAATGTAAAACGAATAGTGGATTGTATGATTGCAGTAATTTTAATGATTTTATTTTCGCCTCTATTTTTAATTTGTTATTTGGCAGTGAAGAGTGAAGATGGTGGACCAGCTATTTTTAAGCAGGAGCGCATTGGGCGCTTTGGTCGCCCATTCTACATTTATAAGTTTCGTAGTATGCGCCTAGATGCAGAGAAGCATGGTCCGGCTCTTTATGCCGGTGGTAAAGATGGCCGTCTTACAAGGATTGGTAAATTTCTCCGTGAACATCACTTAGATGAACTTCCTCAATTATGGAACGTTTTCTGTGGCGATATGGCTTTTATTGGTCCTCGTCCCGAACGCCAATTCTTTATTGACCAGATTATGAAGGAAGATCCTCGTTATCGTTTTTTGTTTCAGATACGTCCGGGGGTTACTTCGTATGCTACGCTTTATAACGGCTATACCGATACTTTAGAGAAGATGGTGCGCCGTCTGCGTTACGATCTGTTTTATTTGGAACATCGTTCTTGGGGATTTGATTTCAAGATACTCTTCATGACGTTTATGAGTATTGTGTTTGGAAAGAAGTTCTAGTATACTTCTTGGAAAGTAGGGAATAAGACATTTACGCGATTAAACTTATGAATGGGAGCTCTCGTAGCATTGCTATAAAGAAAAATATTATAGCTTCATTATTTCTGAAAGGTATCAGTATATTGGTTTCTTTACAGGTTGTTCCTCTAACGATTAATTATATCAATCCTACTCGATATGGTATTTGGCTCACCTTAAGTTCTATTGTAGCTTGGCTCTCTTATTTTGATTTGGGATTTGCGCATGGCTTTCGCAATCGTTTTGCCGAGGCTGTAGCCAAGGGGGATATGCAGTTGGCCAGAGAATATGTCAGTACTACTTATGTAGTTTTGTCTCTGCTTTTTTCCAGCGTATTTTTGATAGCAATAGTCGTCAATCATTTTGTCGATTGGAGTGCAATCTTGAATGTTGATGCCGCTTATTCTTCTGAACTGAATATCGTATTCGGAATATTGGCCTTCTTTTTCTGCCTGAACATCGTAGCGAGCATTTTTACCACTATGCTGACAGCCAACCAAAAGCCTGCATTGGCATCGCTGATACAAACATTAGGGCAAGTATTTGGCTTTATCTGTATCTATATTCTGACAAAAACCGTTCCCGGCAACTTGGATGTTTTGGCATTTGCTTTTTCTGGTGTACCATGTTTTCTGCTGATAATAATCTCTATTGGTATGTTCTTGAGTGGTAGATACAGACATCTTTCACCGTCATTCCATTTCGTACATTTTTCTTTGACCAAAAAGATAGTAGGATTGGGCGGACAGTTTTTTATTATTATGATTTCCATGCTTTTTGTATTCCAGCTCATTAATATTGTTATTTCACGAGTAGCAGGGCCAATGGCTGTTACTCAATATAACATTGCATATAAATATTTTAATGTCTTGGTGATGTCTGTAAATATAGTTTTTACTCCTTTCTGGTCTGCTTTTACCGATGCCTACGTGAAACAGGAATATACATGGATGAAGAATGCGAGGAATAAGTTGGAGATCATGGGACTGCTATGTATTCCTGTAGCTGTTCTGATGGTGTTGTTGTCTAATTTCTTATATACATATTGGATAGGTTCTGAAGTCGACATTCCCATTTCGCTATCTGCTGCTCTTGCTATTTTTGCGATAGCGCAAACTTTTGGGGGGATTTATGTGACTCTCCTTAATGGAACTGGTAAAGTAAGAATCCAGATGTTGGCATATTTGTTTTCATCGTTTGTCGCATTACCTGCGATGTATGTATCTTATTACTGGTTCGGACTTGAGGGAATAGTATTATTCCCAAGTATTGTTTGTTTTCTTCAAGCTATTTTAGGGCGTGTTCAGCTAAAAAGGATTATAAATAATACAGCGTGTGGCATTTGGAATAAATAGGACGATAAATTGGAATATAGATGAAGAAAATACTAAAACGGATTTTGAATAATTATTGGAAGATTCAGTTATTATTGTTCAAGTTCATAGACAGTAATGGGTTTCGTATAATAGGTAGTTTGTGCAATGCTTTTTACCATATCTATCCTAATTATTGCAGCTATCGACTGTACCCTTTGAGCACAAAGAAGTATGTTGATACAAAAGTACGTTCTACTACTTCTAAAGGCGAATTGGCGATTGTGCTTCAAGGTATTGTTGCTATTCAAGATGATTGTACGCTGGAGACGGTTAGACTTTATAAGAAAATATTTCCGAGTGCTATTATTATTCTCAGTACGTGGGACTTTACTTCCGATGAGCTGTTGCAAAAATTCAGAGAGGAAGGGTGTGAGATCGTTCTCTGCAAGACATTTAAGCCCTGTGGGTTTGGCAATGTCAATTATCAGGTATATACATCTCTGCAAGGTGCTCGACGAGCTAAGGAGTTAGGTGCTAAATATGTGCTTAAGAACCGTAGCGATTTGAGAATCTATAAAGAGTTTTCTTTTGAATATCTCAAATCACTGTTAGGTGCTTATCCAGTATTAGGAACGAAAGTCCCTTTGAAAGGTAGAATCGTCACTTTTGTGGGGGCAACCGGTCAGTTGTTCCTGCCTTATTGGTTACAAGACTTTTTATATTTTGGTTATACGGATGATATCATAAACTTATTCGATATAAAGCAGAATGAACGTGATATTGCCAATGCTCCTGCCTATTTCAAGAGGGAATATAAATATTGTACCGGAGAAGATATGTGTAGAGAAGTTGTACCAGAAATCTATATAACCAAGATGTTTCTTTCGAAATATATAAATATTGACGATTCTGTTAAAGGTTTCTGGGAGTGCATAAAGAATTATTTTATGATTGTTGATTGGGAAGATTTAAGTGCAGTCCTTTTTAAATATGATTCCTATAATCGAAACGATGGAGATACAAATGGAATCTTGAATTGGAAAGAGTCTCATCGAATGATTTCTCATTCTATTTGTGTAAGCATAATCAATGGATATCTCAAATATGGAGACTGGATGGAAAAGGAACGTTTTAATTATATACTGCATGGAAAGAAAGAATAATATGATGAGACCATTACATATAATAATGCCGATGGCTGGTGAGGGTTCACGTTTTCGTAAAGAAGGGTGGACTACCCCCAAACCTCTTATCGAACTAAACGAAATGCCCTTATTTGTAAGAGCGATACAGAGTGTAGCAATTTCTGATGTCCGAATGAAATATTCCTTTATAGTCCGTCAGGAGCATATTGATGAATATGAAATTGATAAACAGATTAAGGGTATTCTACCGGAGGCAAATCTGTTCTCTGTAGAGAAAACTACCAGAGGAGCTGTTGAAACCTGTCTGCTTGCAGAATCTGCAATAGACAGAAAAGATGCTGTAATCATTATGGATTGTGATTTGGAGTTTAGAAGCACCTCATTCTTATCTACTATTCGTAATGTATTGTCACGCCCAGCGACAGAAGTAGATGGGGGAGCCTTGGTTTCATTTGAATCGTGCAATCCTAAATATAGTTATGCTGAAGTTGATGAGAATAATAGGGTAATTTGCACAGCAGAAAAGAAGGTTATATCCAATCATGCTTTGTGCGGGGCCTATTTTTTCTCGGTAGCAAGTGGATTTCTGAAGGCAGCACATCGACTTTTGAATGATACGGCGTTCACAGAGCCGGAATACTACGTATCACTTCTCTATAATGACCTATTGAAAAACGACGAAACGGTTTTGCTTTGCAATATGGAAAAATATTACTCTTATGGTACACCTGAAGAGCTGAAACAATACCTGCAATGTTAGGAACAGAGATTGAATTATTGATAAGCGATTTTGACGGTACTTTGGTCGATACCTTTTCAGCCAATTACATGGCTTATCAAAAAGCCTTTGCTGAACAGGGACTGTGTTTGTCGGAGAGTCAATATAGAGCGTGTTTTGGTTTTCGTTTTGACGAATTTATGAAAGAAGTCGGCGTTGTCGACGTGAACATATCCAGCCGTATCCGAGAGCTGAAAAGTGTGTATTATCCATTCTTCTTTGATTATCTCAATGTCAATAAACCATTATTACACTTTATTGAAATGTTTCATGTGGCTGGCGGAAAGACTGCCATTGCATCTACTGCCCGTAAGAAGAATCTTATAAATGCATTGGCTCATATTGGTGTACTGGATACTTTCGATTATGTACTTGCCGGTGAGGATGTTGACAAAGGAAAACCTTCTCCAGAGATATATCAGAATATCCTGAGACATTTTGAATGTCATCCGTCCGAGGCTGTCGTTTTTGAAGATTCTGAAGTAGGAGTGAAAGCGGCGATAGATGCAGGAATCAATTACATTCTTATAAAAAAAGAGTTCTATGGAGATTGAAGTAAAAGGACATTCGGGTTGTGCCATTGAGATAATAAAGGAGAATGATGACTTGTGCATATTGAAAAGCACTGATGACAAGAAATACTTTTCCCGCTTGGTGCAGCAGGCAAAAAAGCAACAGACTGCTTATGGACGTGAATACCAGCATATAAGAATACCACAAATTTATGAAATTAAAGAGGAAACCGATAGAGTTTCCATTAAAATGGAATATGTGTATTCCAAGAATTTTATAGGGTACTTTGAAACAGCTGGATTTGAACAAATTTCTTATTTTGTAAAGGCTTTTATCTTGTTTATAGAAAAGGAGTTACAGGTTTCTCCTTTGCAATGTATTCCGGCAGATGTATTGAGACAGAAATATCGTGATGTACAGGATAAAATCGAAGCAAACCCCTTATTGGCAGATGATAAGGATATCAAAACCATCATAAAAAGATCAACTAAGATATTTTCTATGACCAATGATATATTGATGCCGGTTGGAATCTGCCATGGTGATTTGACTTTTTCCAATATGTTGTTTAATGGTAATAATTATTATTTGATAGACTTTTTAGACTCCTTTGTTGAATCTCCGTTACTTGATATTGTTAAACTCAGGCAGGACTCTGCCTATCTTTGGTCACAGCTGATGTATATACATGACTATGATAAGATACGTTTAAAAGTTATCAGTGAGAGTATAGATAAAAGAATAGATACTTACTTTGGCCGTTATACTTGGTATAGAGAGTACTATACAACTTTCCAACTGATGAATTTTCTTCGTATTCTTCAATATGCACATGAGGAAATAGTAATATATTATTTAAAAGATGTACTAAAAAAGATTATAAATGAGTTTTAGTTTAATAATACCTGCGGCAGCAGATACAGAGGAATCCCAAACAGAAATGCCTTATATTTTTAGCCTTGACCACGAAGGAATCATGCTTTGTGTCCGGGCTATTATGGGCTTGCCTTTGTCTAAATATGATGCTGTTTATTTCACGATTTTGCAATCTCACGATGAAAAATATTACTTAAGTGCACTATTGAGTCTGCAATTTAAAAGACTTGAGTTCAACTTATAAATGCAACTTTTTGGGTGCGGATAATAAGCAATAAAAACATTTATTTTTCAGAGAGGAAAGAGAGACAATGTCCCCCTTTCTCTCACTCTGAATGGATAAAG
>NZ_JAPQKZ010000026.1:0-95807 GCF_027257075.1 Bacteroides sp. LFL-34
ACAAAGGAAAAGTTGGGTACAAATAGCAAACACCTAAATATCAATAGATTATATTCATTATTTTATCTCATTCTTTCTCTTTTTCCACAACTGCCAGCTATTAATAATATTCTGCCACATGATATTATAGCCCGCGGAACTTCTATCTTTATGGGAATTTGTGCAGCCGCTTTTCTTCCGGCCTATTTCTGTGCTTTATATTGGAAGAAAGCTACTAAACAAGGTGTCATGGCAAGTCTTTGGGTGGGAACAATCGGCAGTCTGTTTGCTCTTGTGTTTCTTCATCAGAAAGAATCTGAAGCATTAGGTATCTGTAAAGCGTTATTCGGACGGGATGTGTTGATTACCACTTATCCTTTCCCTGTGATTGACCCGATATTATTTGCCTTACCATTATCTGTATTGGCTATTGTCGTAATCAGTCTGATGACCTATAGGAAATAAGTATTAGGTATTACACCTAATACTTAATACTTTATCTCATGCTTTTATTTTCTTTTTGTAGGATTCGTAGCGCGACATAATATCTCGAACGAAATTGTAAGTCTCGATGCCACGGAAATATCCGTTTTTGCAGACAGGATCGTTGAAGTATTCTTGATTGCTTTTAAGCAAGATGAAGTTTTCTACATTATCTTTCCATACTAATTTGTTTTTCCCGTATTTTTCGGCTAGTGCCATTGCGTCATATATATGTCCCAAACCGGCATTGTAAGATGCCAGGATAAAATTGAGCCGTTCCTGCTTATCGGGAATCATGCTGAAACTCCGGTCGGTGGCAGTAATATATTTAATAGCCGCTTTCACACTTTCCTCTGGATTCTGCTCTTTGCCGGGAGGTACTCCCATTGCACGTGCTGTGGCAGGCATTAACTGCATGAGTCCTTTGGCACCTGCCCAAGATACAGCGGTAGTGTCAAAATTGGATTCTGTATACGCTAATGATGCAAGCATGCGCCAGTCCCAGCCGATGTCTTTGGAATACTTCTTGAATAAATGGTCATAATGAGATATCTTTCCTTCTTTTAAGGAGAGGATAGGAGAGTGCGGCATCATTTTACTATTCTCAAAATAACGTTTCATACTCGCTGTGTAAGCAGGAGAAGTCATGTTTTCCTGATGCCATTGGGTAGCGGCGGCTGCCAGCTCGGGGCTGTCTTTTCGTACCGTCCACGAAGAACGTTGATCGAAACTGATGGACAGGCCGATATTTAAATTGGGATAATAGGTCTTATTAAGTCTGGCTAAATCATTGTCGGCCACCGTATACAGAATTTTTCCTTGCGCTACTTGCGTAATCAAGTCCTCAATAGTGATACTGTCATTGGTGACTTCATGAATCCGGATACCTCCTCCTAATTCACTATTCAGATTGACGAGGCGGTCATAATATTTCCCTGGTTTTACGTATATATCTTTTCCGACCAGTTCGGTTACATCTTTCAACGGCTTCTGTTTTCCTCTTCCTTGCTGAACAATTACCTGGTGAGTAATTACATCTTCGCCACAATAAAGAAGACTGTCTTTCCACTCTTTGGTGATTGGCAGATTATAGGCAATCATGTCTCCTTCACCTGCCAATAATTTTTGGATCATTTCGTCGACGCTGTTGGCTACTTCAATCCTAAGTTTTAGTCCCAGGCTTTTGGCAAACTGTTCACTAAGTTCATATTGGAACCCCATTTCTTGTCCCCGGTAAATGAAATAGGAAGTAGAGCTATATAATGTCAATACAACGAGTTCGCCACTATCTTTTATTTGTGGAAGATCACGCGCTGTCTCATCCATCTTGTTATGATGCTTATTCCGGCATCCGAGCATACAACAAAATAGAATAAGAAATAAAGGAATACTCAGTGTCTTGACATTCATTTCTTAATTTTTAATTTTCAATTTTTAATTCTTAAGGTGCTTCTTGATGTACATAGTCAGTATATCAATAGCTACCCTATTACTGCCTCCTTCCGGTACAATAAGGTCGGCATATCGTTTGCAAGGTTCGATAAATTGCAGGTGCATAGGTTTTAAAACCCGTGTATAGCGTTCCATTACAGCTTCGGCAGTACGTCCGCGCTCAATGACATCTCTCTGAATGACACGAATCAGGCGTTCGTCGGGATCGGCATCAACAAATATTTTGAGGTCCATCATATTGCGCAGCTTTTTATCACATAAGGCAAGGATTCCTTCAATGATAACCACCTCACGAGGTTCGATATGAATGGTTTCGGGCTGGCGCGTGCATGTGAGATAAGAATAGGTGGGCTGTTCGATACTCTTCCCTTCTTTCAGCGTCATGACATGCTTGGATAGCAGACTCCATTCAAAAGCATCCGGATGGTCAAAATTGATATTCTGGCGTTCTTCAACCGGGACATGACTACTGTCTTTGTAGTATGAATCCTGTGGTAAGAGTACTACTTCTCCTGCGGGGAGGCTTTCTATAATTTTCCGTACGACGGTGGTCTTTCCGGAGCCCGTTCCGCCTGCTATTCCTATAATTAACATCTCTTTAAATGTATATTTGAACCAAATAGAGTATTTTTGCATTACTATTAATGTGGTAAACGCATTAACAAGACAAATATAGAAACAATTCATTAAAATAACAACGTAATGGTAAAACACATTGTATTATTTAAGTTAAAAGACGAAGTTCCTGCTGAAGAGAAACTGGAAGTCATGACTAAATTCAAGGAAGCGATAGAAGCTCTTCCTGCTAAAATTTCTGTAATTCGCAAAGTGGAGGTCGGATTGAATATGAATCCTGGTGAAACATGGAATATTGCGCTTTACAGTGAGTTTGATACACTAGAAGATGTTAAATTCTACGCAACACATCCCGACCACGTAGCTGCCGGAAAGATTCTGGCTGAAACGAAGGAGAGCCGTGCGTGCGTAGACTATGAATTATAAACCCCAAAAATAAAGATGAGAAAAATAATTTCTTTCCTGCTTTTAAGCTTTGTTGTATATGCATTGCAAGCGCAGATCAAAGATCCGGTAAAGTTTAAAACAGAGCTGACAGCTCTCTCCGATACGGAGGCAGAGGTGGTGTTTACAGCTACCATGGATAAAGGTTGGCATGTTTATTCTACCGATCTGGGAGATGGCGGCCCTATTTCCGCAACATTCAATGTTGATAATAAATCGGGTGTCGAGCTTGTAGGCAAACTGAAGCCTGTAGGCACAGAAGTATCTACTTTCGATAAATTGTTCGAAATGAAGGTACGCTATTTCGAGAATACAGCAAAGTTTGTGCAGAAAGTAAAATTCACGGGTGGAGCTTACGCAATCGAAGGTTATCTGGAATATGGAGCTTGTGATGACGAGAGTTGTCTGCCTCCTACTCAGGTGCCGTTTAAGTATTCCGGAGTAGCAAAAGCCGGAAATGCCGCTGCAACAAAAACAGAGCAACCGGAGCAAAAGGTAGCGGATAAGCAAAAAGAAGAACCCGTTCCTGCTGTTACGAAAGATTCTTCTGCGATGATGGAACTGGTGCCTGCAACTACAACCGAAGTTGCTACGGATATTCAGCCTGCTGTTGCATCGGGTGATCTTTGGAAACCGGTAATCAGTGATTTACAAGCCTTAGGAGAAGAACATGGTCAGGAAGACATGTCCTGGATATATATATTCATAACAGGTTTTCTGGGTGGATTATTGGCATTGTTTACCCCTTGTGTATGGCCGATTATTCCGATGACAGTCAGTTTCTTCTTAAAACGTAGTAAAGACAAAAAGAAAGGAATTCGTGATGCGTGGACATACGGTGCATCTATTGTAGTGATTTATGTGGCATTGGGCTTGGCTATTACTTTGATTTTCGGAGCCAGTGCATTAAACGCTTTATCTACCAATGCTATTTTCAACATTCTCTTCTTCCTGATGCTGGTGATTTTTGCTGCTTCATTCTTTGGAGCGTTTGAAATCAGGCTGCCGTCGAAGTGGGGAAATGCAGTAGATAGCAAAGCTGAATCTACGACCGGATTGCTAAGTATTTTCCTGATGGCTTTCACGCTTTCATTGGTATCTTTCTCTTGTACAGGTCCGATTATCGGCTTCTTGCTGGTACAGGTATCTACAACAGGAAGCGTAGTTGCTCCGGCAATCGGTATGTTAGGATTTGCCATCGCTTTGGCATTGCCGTTTACACTCTTCGCCCTGTTCCCGTCTTGGCTGAAATCGATGCCAAAGTCCGGCGGATGGATGAATGTTATCAAGGTTACGCTGGGTTTCCTCGAATTAGCATTTGCACTTAAATTCTTGTCAGTTGCTGATTTGGCTTATGGTTGGAGATTGCTTGACCGCGAAACATTCCTGGCTTTATGGATTGTCATCTTTGCTTTGCTTGGATTCTACCTGTTGGGCAAGATCAAATTCCCGCACGATGACGATGATAATAAGGTGGGAGTAACCCGCTTCTTTATGGCGTTAATCTCTTTAGCATTTGCCGTATATATGGTTCCCGGTTTGTGGGGAGCACCATTGAAAGCCGTATCTGCATTTGCTCCGCCTATGCAGACGCAAGATTTCAATCTGCATAAGAATGATGTACACGCGAAATTCGATGACTATGATTTAGGAATGGAATATGCCCGTCTGAACGGAAAACCGGTTATGCTCGACTTTACCGGATATGGTTGCGTAAACTGCCGTAAGATGGAAGCAGCGGTATGGACTGACCCGAAAGTGAGTGATTTGATTAATAACGACTACGTATTGATTACACTTTATGTAGATAATAAAACTCCGTTGACTGAACCTGTGAAGATTATCGAAAACGGTACAGAACGTACTTTGCGTACTGTCGGCGATAAATGGAGCTATCTGCAACGTGTGAAATTCGGAGCTAATGCCCAGCCTTTCTATGTATTGCTGGACAATCAGGGTAAACCGTTGAATAAGTCGTATGCTTATAACGAAGATATTCCTAAGTATATTGAATTCTTACAGACCGGATTGGAGAATTATAAGAAAGGAAAATAACGATTTCTCCGATAATGACCAATCTTGGACAATGAATAAAAAAGCGGTTTCATCTTTTCGATGAGGCCGCTTTTTGAATAGAATAAATTGAAATTTTAGCGAAAATTACATGGGTACTTCTATTAATAGAAGTTGGGTTCCTTTTAATATATGTATCGGGAATTCTTTTGTATCCCAAACACCGATACCATCACGTTTGGACAGCCGTTCTTCCGCCACTGTGATTTCTCCTTCAAGTACGAAGATATATACTCCGTTACCTTCCTGATGCATCTTATATTCGATTGTTTTTTCCGTATCGAAGCTTCCCATAGAGAACCATGCATCTTGTTTGATAGAAGCGGGAGTCTTCCCGTTCGGAGACAGGATTAACGCCAGTTCATTTGGTTTCAGGAGCGGACGAATATCGAAGTTGTTATACTCCGGTTTGGTGTTTTCAACTCGTGGAAATACCCATATCTGCAGGAATTCCAGTTGTTCTTTATCACTGCCATTGTATTCACTGTGATAAATGCCACTACCTGTACTCATAACCTGAATATCACCTGGAGTGATGGTTTTAGTGTTTTGTACACTGTCACCATGTTTCAGGTATCCTTTTAGGGGGATGGAAATCACTTCCATATTTTTATGCGGATGTGTATCGAATCCCATAGACGGGTCTACACTGTCATCGTTCAGCACTCGTAATGCTCCGAAATGAATTCTTTCCGGATTATAATAGTTGGCAAAACTGAATGTGTGATGGGTCTTGAGCCAGCCGTGATTGAAATAGCCTCTTGATGAAGCTCTGTCGATTACTTTTTTCATAATCTTCCTTTCTTTTTTAATAGAACTTTGGTGTGCGTCTTATTTGCACTTTACTATTACTAATAACAATGGAAAGGTAGATAAAGTTCTTAACGGGAGATTTAATAAGAAGGGAGCTTTATTTTTTTATTTCAGAAAAAATACATACGTTTGTAACATCATAACAATACCTTTGTGGCCAAAAATAAAGAAAGTATGTACGCAACAGACACTCTAATGGATGAACGGGAAGTGGTTCTCCGTCTGATAGACGGAGATGAAGAGGCCTTTTGCGAACTTTATGCCGCTTATAAGAATCGTTTGCTCTACTTCGCCCTGAAATTCGTCAAGTCGCATGAATTTGCGGAGGATATATTTCAGGATGCGTTTACGGTAGTTTGGCAAACCCGTCGTTTCATCAATCCCGAAGCCTCTTTTTCTTCCTATCTTTATACTATTGTGCGTAATCGTATTTTGAATCAGTTGCGGGATATGGCTAATGAAGATCAGCTGAAAGAGCAGATTCTTTCTCAAGCGATCGATTCAACGAACGAAACGAATAATCATATTCTGCTCAATGATTTGAAAGAGATTATTGCCCGTGCATTGGAGCAATTAACGCCCCGCCAGCGTGAGGTATTTAAAATGAGCCGTGAACTACAGATGTCTCATAAAGAAATAGCCGAAGCATTGGGCGTTTCAGTTCATACAGTGCAAGAACATATTTCTCTTTCTCTAAAAGTGATTCGTTCCTATTTGACTAAATATTCAAGTACATCAGCCGATGTACTTTTGATTCTATTGTGCTTGAATTTATAATAAATGTTAATCACACCCTAGCTCTTTCTTACTTTTGTGTATTACTTATACAAAGGGAAGGAAATTAATATCCTTATTTTGAATATATGATGAAAGATACTAAAACAGAAAAAGATAAATTGCATCGCTATCTGGATGATCTTTATACCCGGGATGATGCTTCACAGTTGTTGCAAAGTATTAAGGATTCAGAAAACCAAGATATATTGGACGAACTGGCAGCAGAGGTTTGGGAAGAATCCGGGAACCTGCAACCTGGTAATGATTTGGAGCGGGAAAAATATAAGAGAGAGGCACGCCAATTACTGAAGCGTATTGAACACAAAAAACGTACATGGTTCCGCCGGGCTTCTGTGGTGGCAGTCAGTACAGCGGCTGTAATAGCCATTATCATAGGGAGTGTCAACTTTTTCCGGTATATGAATGCACAACAGGTCACACTGGCTGAAATCACCACTTCCTTTGGTGAGAAAAGACAAGTGACTTTGCCGGACGGAACTCTTTTGGTTCTGAACTCTTGTTCGCAAGTGCGTTATCCGGATCGTTTTGTTGGAGATCTCCGTGAAGTGGAACTTGAAGGTGAGGGATATTTCCGTGTTGCCCGCAATGAAAAGATGCCATTTATTGTGAGGACGAAGCGGCTGGATGTTCAGGTGTTAGGTACCCGATTTGATGTAAAATCCTATTCAACAGATGAAATAGTGTCTGTGAGTGTGGAGAGTGGTAAGGTACAGGTTGATTTACCGGAAGCGATGATGAGGCTGACTGCTAAAGAACAGGTGCTTATCAATACTGTTTCCGGAGAATATAGTAAGAAAACGGAGGATAGGGGAGTGGCTGTCTGGATGAAAGGCGGGTTACGTTTTTACAGTACACCTATCCGCGATGTGGCAAAGGAACTGGAACGGGTATATAATTGCCGGATTACTTTTGCTTCCGGTCAGGATTTCAACAACTTGATTACCGGCGAACATGATAACAAGAGTTTGGAAGCGGTACTTAAATCCATTGAATTTATCAGCGGTGATATCAAATATAAGAAAGAGGGCATCCATGTGCTTCTTTATAAAGAATGAGATGAATAATAGATAATGTTTAACCTTTTAAAAAATAATAGATGAAAACAGCTCCTTCATGAACCTCCCCAAAATGATAGAAGCACTCCAAAGGAATGCCTCTATCCGCAATCCGGACGGATATTCATAAGCTTCGACCCAAATGAATAACGTATCGCGCATTGCTTGTTTTTAATAACTTTAGTCAATTACTAAAACGCACAAATTTATGAATAATCTTCTTATTTGTAAAGGGATAAGTAAAAATAGCTGTTCGTTTTTAGCTTTTTTACTATTCACCTTCATTTTAATAGCTCCGGCTGCTGCTCAGACATTGAAAGAGCATGATATTACGCTTCGTGTGCAAAACGAGCCGGTAGAGAGTGTTTTCAATAAAATCAGCAAACAGACTAATTTTAAGTTTCTCTATGATCAGGAGACGGTGAACAAGGCTCCGAGAGTTTCTTTCGACATTAAAAATGCTTCATTAAAACAGATTCTGGGAGAAATTACTTCCCAGGCCAAGCTTTATTTCAATAGGACCGATCATACAATTGCTGTTAGCAAACAGCCGCTTAAGAAAGAAGAAACTGTTCAACGTACACGTACTATACAAGGTATTGTTGCAGATGATAAAGGAGAACCGGTGATTGGTGCCAGTGTGCAGATTAAGGGAGAGGGTAGTGGTACGATTACCGATATCGACGGACGTTACTCAATCATGAATGTACCGGAGTCTGCAACATTGACCATCTCTTATATTGGATATAAAACGGTAAATATCTCTGCAAAGGATAAAAATACGGCGAAAATCACGTTGGTAGAAGATAGTAAGATGATTGATGAGGTAGTAGTGGTGGGATATGGAGTTCAGAGGAAAAGAGACGTCTCTACTTCTATTTCTTCCGTGAAAGCTGAACAAATTGCGGACGTTTCTGCTTCAGACTTTCGTCAGGCGTTGGCGGGTAAGATGCCGGGGGTACAGGTTACACAGCCAAGTGGTGATCCGGAGGGAAGTGTAAGTATCCGTGTTCGTGGTATCAGTACGGTTAATGCCGGTAGTGATCCTCTTTATATTATTGATGGCGTGCCGGTAGAACGTGGATTTGCCAATCTGAATAATAATGATGTCGAATCTGTGGAAGTTTTGAAAGATGCTTCGTCGGCAGCTATTTATGGTAGTCGCGGTTCCAACGGTGTCATTATTATCACGACCAAGCAGGGACAATCGGAAAAGATGAAAGTGCAGTATGATGGATATTATGGCATCCAGAGTGTTTCGAAGAAACTTTCAATGATGAATGCATATCAGTTTGCCGAATTTGCAAAGGATGGTCATGACAACGCTTATCTGGATGCTAATCCCGGAGGGTCACCGGATGACCCGAACGGAATGCGCCCGAACTCATGGGAACGTATTCCTACCGAACTCTTTCCCTATCTGAATGGTGATAAGGGGTTGACGGATACGGATTGGCAAGATGCTATTTTTCGTACTGCTGCTACTACCAGCCACAATGTTTCTATTTCCGGCAGAGGAAAAACAGTCGGCTATTTCATTTCTGCCAACTATTATGATAAAGAGGGTATTATAATTAATTCCGACTTTAAGAAATATAGTATGCGTATGAATTTGGACGGGAAATATAAAAGACTGAAATTTGGTCTGAATTTCTCGCCTTCCTATTCTACTTCCAATCGGGTAGATGCTTCCGGATCTAATGGTATTGTGCAATCGGCATTGATGATGCCTCCGGTATGGCCGGTGTATAATGCGGATGGCAGCTATAATTATCAGGGAAACGGCTATTGGAGAATTGGAAATGACTATCAGCATAATGCCGTATTGAACCCGGTAGCCATGGCAAACTTACAATCGGATGTTGTAGACCGTATGGCGATTGTCGGAAAAGTTTTTGCTGAATTGGAGTTGTATAAGGGGCTTACTTATAACATTTCTTTTGGTGGCGATTATTATGGTTCGCATAATGACCAATATCGTTCTTCGGAACTTCCTTTATTGGGACAAAAGTATTATGATGTAAAGTCAAATCCGACAGCCTACAGTTCATCAGGTTTTTATTTCAACTGGTTGGTGGAGAATAAAATCAATTATAACACAACGATTAAAGATGCTCATTCCATCAATGTGGTCTTAGTACAGTCGGCTCAAAAAGAGACATATAAAGGAGATAATGTGACGGCGACCGATTTCCCGAACGACTATATACAAACAATTTCCGGAGGTACGGTGACGAAAGGTGCATCCGATAAAACCCAATGGACGATTGCTTCTTATCTGGCGCGTATGCAGTACAGCTATAAAGGTAAATATATGGCTTCGGCGGCTATTCGTGCAGACGGTTCTTCCCGTTTTGGCAAGAATAATCGGTGGGGATATTTTCCTTCAGCTTCTTTGGCGTGGAGAATAAGCGGAGAAGACTTCTTTATGAAGGCTAAGTGTCTGTCGTTTGTTGATGATTTGAAGTTAAGAGCGAGTTATGGAGTGACCGGTAACTTCCAGATTGGTAATTATGATCATTTGTCTCTGATGGCTTTGGATAATTATGTGCTTGGCACAGGTAACGGACAATTGGTGAATGGTTATAAGCCAAGTACCATAAAGAATGAAGATTTGAGTTGGGAAAAGAATGCGATGGTGAATGTGGGTGTTGATTTGCAGATGTTCAAAGGATTGCTGGGACTGACTGTGGATTATTATAATACCAATACCTCTAATATGTTGTTGAATGTACCAGTTCCCCACTTGACCGGATATAGCACTGCATTGATGAATATCGGTAAAGTGAATAATAGGGGATGGGAAGTTGCTTTGACCTCACAGAAGAATATAACTAAAGATTTCGGTTATTCGTTTAATGCTAATTATGCCACTAATACGAACGAAGTGAAGGCACTCGGTCCGGGTAATGCTCCTATCATATCTACCGGTAGCGTAGATCATGCTTATTACATAACGAAAGTCGGTGAACCCATCGGATGTTATTATCTGTTGGTGCAGGATGGAATTTTCTCCAATGAAGAAGAATTAAAAAAGTATCCTCATTTCAGCAATACCCAGCCGGGAGATTTCCGCTTTGTGGATGTAGACGGGGATGGAGTGATGGATTTGGATAAAGATCGTACAATCGTGGGTAACTATATGCCCGATTTTACCTATGGGTTTGGTGGTAAAGTCTGGTTTAAGGGGTTTGACCTTGATTTTAATTTTCAAGGAGTATATGGTAATGAGATTCTGAATCTGAATCGTCGTTACATTGATAATCTGGAAGGTAATACCAATGGCACCACTATAGCCTTGAATCGTTGGAAAAGTCCGGAAGATCCGGGAAACGGTCAGGTGAACCGTGCCAATCGTAAGTCAAAGGGTTATAATGGTCGTACTTCAACTTGGCATCTTGAAGATGGTTCTTATCTGCGACTGCAGAATGTGACACTAGGATATACTTTGCCGAAGAACTTGACTCAACGCTTTTTCGTGGAAAAATTAAGAGTTTACGTTTCCGGACAAAACTTATGGACTTCGACTAATTATAGCGGATATAATCCGGAAGTAAATGCACGTCCGAGTAATTCTCTTTCACCGGGTGAGGATTATGGAACTTATCCATTGGCTAAAACATTCTTGTTCGGGCTGAACATAACACTTTAATCATCCTTTAAAATACACGTTATATGAAAAAATATAAACTAATACTATTCCTGTCAACTGCTTTGTTATCAGTTGCTTGTACAGATAGTTTCTTCGATTTAGAACCGAGTAGCAGTGTGCCTACCGACAAGGTATATAAGACAGCGGAAGATTTTAATGTAGCCGTGATAGGATGTTACTCCAAATTGCAGACACAAGTTTCCTATTTTACAGAGTGTTGCGAATATCGGAGTGATAATTTGACATTGAGTGCGCCCACTGCCGGAACACAAGACCGTTATGATATCGATCAGTTTGCAGATAAAGCCTCTAACGGAATTTTGGAAGATGCCTGGGCGAACTTTAATAATGGAGTCTATCGTTGCAATCTTGTATTAGATAGAATTGATGAGGCCAACTTCGACGCAACTCTGAAAAAACAATATAAAGGCGAAGCTCTTTTTATCCGTGCCCTTACTTATTTTAATATGTATCGTTTATGGGGAGGGATACCGATGACTAATAAAGTGGTGACGGTGGCTGAAGCTCTTAAAATCGGGCGCAGTTCCGATCAACAGGTTTATGATTTTCTTGTCGGTGATTTGAATCAGGTTATTAATGAAAATATGTTGCCGTCTTCTTATACAAGTGCCGATATGGGACGAGTGACTTCCGGTGCTGCAATGGCATTGCTCGGCAAGATTTACCTGACTTTCCATAAATGGACGGAGGCTCGCAATGTGCTATCTCAACTAGTGGGTCGGTATTCTTTAATGACTACTCCCGAACAGGTGTTTGACGTGAACAATAAAATGAACGATGAGATTATTTTTGCTGTTCGCTTTAATAAGGATGTTGAAGGAGAAGGACATGGATATTGGTTCTCTATTATTAATCTGACTGATGATACCAATCAGACAAAGTCTCTGAAAGAGTGCTACAAAGATGGGGATAAGCGCAAGAATCTGATTACCTATGTAAAGGTGGAAGATAAAGTATGCGTGATGAATAAATTTAAGGATGTCAAAAGTGCGACCTATAATACAGTCGGTAATGACCAGATTATTCTCCGTTATGCCGATGTGCTGTTAATGTACGCTGAAGCTTTGAATGAAATCAGTTATAGTAATTTGCAGAATTCAGAAGCTATGGTTGCTTTGAATGCTGTGCATACTCGTGCCGGATTGTCTCCGCTTCAGATAACAGAGCTTCCCGATCAGGATAGCTTCCGTAAAGCGATTATGTTGGAACGTCAACAGGAGTTTCCTTATGAAGGACAGCGTTGGTTCGATTTGGTACGTATGGGAGGTGCTAAGGAGGCTATGAAAGCAGAAGGACATATTATTCAGGACTATCAATTCCTGTATCCTATTCCAAAAACGGAGTTGGAAAGAATAAACAACACAGAACTGTTGTGGCAGAATACGGGATATTAATAGGATTAAACTAAAAGAAATCAAACGATGAAAAAAATACTATATAGCTTGTTGTTTATTTTCACGGTAGTCTTTACTGCTTGTGAAGAAGATCTGCCAAAGGCAAGTTTCGATTTATATGAACTGAAGTCACTAACGGCAACAGCCGGAGATATGAATGTGACTCTTTCCTGGGAAGCATACGAGAATGCCCGTCCGAATGAATATTTGATTCTTTGGACTTCCGGATCATCAGAAGCGGAAGGAGGCGAGATGACTGTGGATGCAAAAACAATGACTGCCACTATCAATAATCTGGTGAACGATGTTGCTTACACTTTTTCTGTGCAACCTCGTTATGCGGGAGGATTGGCCAGTAAAACTACTGCTGCCTGTACACCGAAGAATGCAAGATATCCGATTTCTGATCTGACGGCAGCAGCCGGCAATGAAAGAGTGCGTTTGAGATGGACGAAACCTGCGAGTGAACGTTTCACTCGCTATCAGGTTACCGTGAATCCCGGTAATCAGATTATCAATCTGGATGATACTTCATTGGAAGAATACATCGTTGATGGTTTGACTAACGATCAGGAATATACATTCAATGTAGTCTGTGTTTATCCTACAGGCAATTCTATTGCGGTGGAAACTTCTGCTACTCCCGGATTGATCTATCCTATTCTCGCTAGTACGGAACTGGTTGTGTGGGAGCCTTCTACCTTTGCTTATAACGATATGTATTTCATGGCTGGTGAAGTGAAATCGGTAAGTTGGGATTTTGGTGATGGTACGACATCGGGAGAAAACAATCCGGTGCATGCTTTTACTACTACCGGTACTTATACAGTGGCTGTAACGGTGACTTATGTTAATAATACCACCGAGTCGGGCAGTCTGACTGTCACGGTCGGCAATTATAAATGGAATTCTGTCGATTTGAACTTCGGTGGACTTACCGGATATGTAAAGACCTCCAATCCGGTGTTCTCTCCGGATGGAAAAACAATGTATATCCCGACATCTACTCCTGCGGGTCATTTATTTGCTATTGACGTAGTGAGCGGTGAATTCAAGTGGGTGTTTGCTATCAGTCAGATAACTTATGGCGGAGGTGCGTTGGTGGCTCCTGATGGTACAATCTATCAGTGTGTAAGAAATGCCACTATTAATAATGTATATGCTATTAATCCGAACGGAACTCAAAAGTGGGCAGTAAAATTGGATGCTGCGATAGGAGCTTTCCCTGCATTGTCGGCCGATGGTGTTCTTTACTGTCTCACCAATAAGAGTACGTTGTATGCGCTGGATGCATCCAGTGGTGCTATTAAATGGCAACAATCGCTTGACGGAGCAACCGGTAGTGCTGTGGCTATTGATAAAGCCGGAAATGTTTATGCAGGTACAAGTGCAGCCATTTATTCTTTTAAATCGAATAAAGAGCAGAATTGGAAATTGGAAGAAGTGAATGTGACAGAACAGGCTACGTTTGCTTTGAAGGATCAGGTACTTTATGCGACTTTGAAAAACGGAGGACTCGTTGCTGTTGATATGACAAACGGAACAAAGAAATGGACGTATCCGACTACAAAAGGAGATGCTTATTTCCCGATTGCTGATAAAAATGGCAATGTCTATTTTACTGAAAAAGGATCGCAGACTGTTCATGCAGTAAATGCCAGCGGATCTAAAATCTGGGAGAAAAATGTGGGTAACAATTTGAACTACAGTGGAGGTGCTTTGAGTACGGATGGTATTCTTTATATAGGTACCCAATCGAATAACAAAGTGCTGGGACTTGACATCACTAATGGAAACATTGTTTTTGAAGAGACTGTGGGACAACAGGTCATGGCAGCTGTTAGCATTGGTCCGGACAGACGGCTTTATTGCGGAACGATCGGATCTAATAATATCGGTTCGATAAAGGCTTTTGCTGTCAATAAGACATTAGCAACAGACTCCTGGAGTATTCGTGGTGGTGATATTCAAGGTACAAACCGTCAAAAGTAAGCGATAATGAGAGTTCCTGTTTTTATCTTATTTATGGCGATGACAATGGGTTTATATGCACAGAAATATAAAGTAGGTACGACTACAGCTTTGTGGAAAGTACCTGCTTCCACAGACTTTTCTCAAGCCCGGTCTGTGGGGGTAGAGTATGTGGAAGTAGCATTTAACCAGTGTTATAGAGGAGTTCCGGCAGATGAAGTTGTTCCTCGTATCCGGGATATGAAAGCAAAAATTGATAGTGCCGGTATCAAGGTCTGGTCTATACATCTTCCTTTCTCACGCACGTTGGATATATCGGTGCTGGATGAAAAGAAAAGGAAAGAAAATGTAGATTTTATGGCGGAGATGATTGGACAGTGCGCTCAGTTTCAGCCGAAATGTTTGGTACTGCATCCTAGTTCCGAGCCTATTGCTGACAGTATTCGGGCACAAAGAATAACTAACGCTTCCAGGTCTATCGCTTATCTGAAAAAATATGCGGATCAAATAGGAGCACAGTTGTGCATCGAAAATCTGCCGAGAACTTGTCTGGGTAATACTCCTGAAGAGCTTTTGGAAATAATCAAAGATACTCCGGGTGTGAAGGTTTGTTTTGATACCAATCATTATACTAAAGGGACGACAGGGCATTTTGTAGAAACTGTTGGTGAACGTATAGGTACTATACACGCTTCGGACTTTGATTTTGTCAACGAGTGTCATTGGCTTCCTACACAAGGTGACATTCAATGGGGAAAGTTAATGCATGCACTCGAAGGAATCGGCTATGAAGGGGTTTTCATGTATGAAGCTACCAAAGACCATGAAAACGACAATACGCGTCCGACACCGGAACGGGTGGTTGAGACTTTCAATAAAATAATTAATGACTATAAAAATCAGAAATAAGATGGATATAATAAGAAAAATACAATATTTACTGTTTTGTCTTTTGGCAATAGGTTTTGTTGCTTGTGATGATGATGACAACAACAGTACCGAAACTGGTCATGAAGGAATTCTTACGCAATTGGCAGAGGAAGTAGATGCCACTGCACAACAGTTGTGGAGTTCTTCTCCTTTGATTGTCAATACCGGACGTACCACTACTTTGACCAAGATCCAGGGATATGCGGATAAGTGTAAAGATGATTATTTCATCAGTTATCTGAATGGCTTCGATCAGGCAAGTACGAGTATGGAAAAGTGTGATCCGATTATCTATTTTTATCGGAGTGCATTTGATCGTGTAATGGATGGAATTAAAAACTCAAAAGTAGAAAATGGTACGGCAGCGATCTGGTTACTCTATAATATGGGGTATGTGGTAAAAACTCCGTCAGGATGTTTTGCTATTGACATTTCTCATCGTTGGGCGAAAGAGCTGGCACCTTATATTGATTTTCTCTGTGTTACACACAAGCACTCCGATCATTATAGTAATGATCTTATCCAGGCTATGTTTGATTTAGGTAAACCGGTGTTATCCAACTATTTGAAAGACACGACATATCCTTATACTGCAAAGGGGGATAAAGATTATGAAATTGGAAAATTCAAGATTAAAACCTGTATCACTGACCATAACAATGCCGGGTTATCTAATTTTGTGACTGTGTTTTCGATCGATTGTGGGGAAGATACCGGTAATTTCGTTTTTATGCATGTAGGAGACTCTAACTATAAACCGGAACAATATACGAATCTGGCTTCTCATGTGAATGTTTTGATACCGCGTTATGCTCCCAATGCTCTGACCGAAAATAATATTCTGGGTTCAGGTGCGGGACAGGTGGAGCCCGATTATGTCTTGTTATCACATATCTTGGAACTGGCTCATGCAGGTGTTGATGAATCAAGATGGTCATTGGATATGGCACTCGAACGGGCTTCGAAGATTAACTGTGAACAGACTTATGTACCAATGTGGGGAGAAAAACTAGTCTGGAAAAACAATAAACTGAATTAAAATTCTTAATGCTTGAACTTATGAAACGGATATGTAACTTCATACTTCTTCTGTGTTTGGTGCAACTGGCTGTTGCTCAAAATAGAATAGCTGAAATCAGAGAAAATCTGCTGGGAAATCATCCAGATAAAATATTGGTTGTATCCCACCGGGCTGACTGGCGTAATGCCCCGGAAAACTCATTGCAAGGTATACAGAATTGCATTGATATGGGTGTCGATATGGTGGAGATCGATTTGAAACGAACCAAAGACGGACATTTAGTAGTGATGCATGATAAAACGATCAATCGTACCATGTCTGGAAAAGGACTGGTGGAAGATTATACATTGGCCGAATTGAAAGCAATGCGTCTTAAAAATGGAGTAGCTTGTAAGACAAGACATCAGATTCCTACATTGGAAGAAGTGATGTTGCTCTGCAAAGGTAAGATCATGGTAAATATTGATAAGGGGTATGATTATTTTCAGGAAGCTTATATTGTACTCGAAAAGACGGGAACGGTTGACCAGTGTGTTATCAAAGCCGGCCTTCCTTATGAACAAGTGAAAGCCGAAAACGGTGCTGTATTGGATAAAGTGATTTTTATGCCTATTGTACAGTTGCATAAAAAAGGAGCCGAAGCTATTATTGACAGTTACAAGACTCACATGAAGCCTGCTGCTTATGAGTTAGTGTTTGATAATGATAGTCCTGAGGTGCTTAACCTGATAAAAAAAGTGCGTGATACGGGTTCTAAGTTGTTTATAAACTCTCTTTGGCCCGAATTATGTGGTGGTCATGATGACGACCGTGCAGTAGAACTTCATCAACCGGATGAAAGCTGGGGATGGATCATTAATCAGGGAGCCAAATTAATTCAAACTGACCGTCCTGCCCTCTTATTGGAGTATCTGCGCAAAAAGAAACTTCACGACTAAATAGACTTTTTCATGTTGAAACAACTTATAAACTTTTACAAGGTCTCTTCACCGAGACCTTGTAACGGGGAAGCTTTGTCTTCATCCGGCTCACAACATCTTCATTCCGATGCCCGTCGTCTGAAATACCTGAAATGGTCTACTTTCCTTTCAGCCACTTTCGGTTACGGCATGTACTATGTTTGTCGTCTTAGCCTGAATGTCGTGAAGAAGCCCATCGTAGATGAAGGAATTTTCTCCGAAACGGAACTGGGAATTATCGGTTCGGTATTGTTCTTTACTTACGCCCTTGGAAAATTTACGAATGGTTTTCTGGCTGACCGTAGCAATATCAACCGCTTTATGACTACCGGTTTACTGGTAACTGCTTTAGTGAACTTGTGCCTGGGTTTTACCCATTCTTTTATTCTGTTTGCTCTCCTTTGGGGGATTAGTGGCTGGTTTCAGTCTATGGGTGCTGCTTCTTGTGTAGTGGGACTTTCCCGTTGGTTCACGGACAAAGAACGAGGTTCCTATTACGGATTTTGGTCTGCCAGCCACAATATCGGTGAGGCGTTGACCTTCCTAATTGTTGCGTCTATCGTTAGTGTATTGGGGTGGAGGTACGGTTTCTTCGGTGCCGGTATTGTTGGTTTGCTTGGTGCTTTAATTGTGTGGAAGTTCTTCCATGACACTCCCGAGAGTCAGGGCTTTCCTCCTGTAAATGCTCCAAAACAGAAAGAGGAGATGAGTGTGGTGGAAACGACAGACTTTAATAAAGCCCAACGCCAGGTATTGATGATGCCTGCCATCTGGATACTGGCTCTTTCGAGTGCTTTTATGTATATCAGTCGCTATGCTATCAATAGCTGGGGTGTTTTTTATCTAGAAGCGCAAAAAGGATATTCCACGTTGGATGCCAGCTTCATTATTTCCATCTGTCCGGTCTGTGGTATCGTAGGTACCATATTTTCGGGTGTTATTTCTGACAAGTTATTTGGCGGTCGTCGAAATGTTCCCGCCCTGATTTTCGGATTGATGAATGTTCTTGCACTTAGCCTGTTCTTGTTGGTTCCCGGTGTACACTTTTGGATAGATGTGTTGGCTATGGTTCTTTTCGGTTTGGGTATCGGAGTTCTCATTTGTTTTCTGGGTGGCCTGATGGCAGTCGATATTGCTCCCCGTAATGCGTCGGGAGCAGCATTGGGGGTAGTCGGCATTGCCAGTTATATTGGGGCCGGATTACAGGATGTAATGAGTGGTGTTCTGATAGAGGGGCAAAAGACGGTTCAGAATGGAGTCGATGTTTATGATTTCACTTATATCAATTGGTTTTGGATAGGAGCGGCTTTATTGTCTGTATTTTTCGCTTTATTGGTGTGGAATGTGAAGCCGAAGTAATGATTTGAATAACAATGCTTTATAAAAAGGGACTTTTCCCTTTTAAATCAACGGGTCGTTTCTTTTAAAGGAACGACCTGTTTCACACCGAGAAACAACATGTTCCTTTTAATGAAACGCAAACAGTTTTTCAGTATTATTTCAGTATCATGCTTTTTCTTTGCCGGAGATAATTTGTTATCTTTGTAACTTTAACCCGAAAATCAATGAGTAGAATAATATTAAATACTAAGACTTGGCTATTATTTGTGCTGTTGTTTGGAATATCATTTTCTGCATGGGCACAAAGTGACGATTTTAATACATGGACTAAATTCAAGGTAAACCATAAGATAGATTCCCGGTTTTCAGTTTCAGGTGATTTGGAATTGCGCATGAAAGATGATGTGAGTAAATTGGATCGTTGGGGGCTGACTGTTGGCGGAAGTTACCGACCCTATTCATTTTTGAATCTGGGGGTTGGCTATGAAACCCATCTTCGGAATTTGGGTGACTCGGACTGGAAGTTCAGGCATCGCTATCATATAACTGCTACTGTCAGTTTTCGTTATCAATGGTTGAAAGTAGCTGTAAGGGAAAGATTTCAGCAGACTTTTGATCGTGGCAACTCTGAAACTCGTTTGCGTTCCCGCTTGAAATTATCTTATGCTCCTACAAAAGGAATTGTTTCTCCCTATTTCTCTGTTGAAATCTATCAGAGTTTGGATGACGTTTCTTTTTGGAGAGCCGATCGTATGCGTTATCGTCCCGGAGTAGAAATAGCTTTGGCCAAACGTTGGTCGTTGGATGCATTCTATTGTTATCAATATGCATCTTCGCAAGGCAGACACATTGCCGGAATAGAAGTGGGATATTCTTTCTGAAATTAGCAGGCTCTTAATATAATAATGTGAGAGTTTAATTCTTTGTTCCTGACTAGTCGTTTGTAACTTGTTGATTGTTTGCGTTATAGATGAAAATGTGAAATTTTCCTATAGAAACTATACTCCGACTTAATATAATTATATACTTTTGCTTTCAAGACATCAAAATGATATCTTGAAATTGATGATTCCTCAGTACAACAGACGTGTTGTTCAGTATCCCATAACCGAAAGCGAATACTTCCTCTTATGCTATTCTTTCTGTTCAATCAAAAGTTTCTATTGGAAAATTAAAAAATAAATATGATGAAACTATTTTATAACCTACAAAGGGGCGTGGGTTTACTTGTTTTTTGTACTATCTTGCTTAGTGCTTGTGTGAACCATATTTCGGAGGAAGAGGAGGATAGTGTTAATAATGGAGATATTCCATTGAAATTTATTGCCGATATTCGTGAATCAGTTGGTACCCGTATGGCAAATAATAACTTTGCCGAAGGGGATGAAGTCGGTCTGTTTGCTCTTGCCGGAACCACTACAATGCAAGAAGAACGTTATGTGGATAATCTTCATTTCATACGTTCATCCAATGGTGAGTTTGAATCTAACGAGTCGGTATACTATCCGGATGATGGAGTTACATTGAATTTAATCAGTTATTATCCTTATCAAAAGAGTGGCGTGGGGATAGGGGAGAGCACCATGCAGGTGGCGGTTTCAACGACTCAAAATATTCCTGACGATTATTCACATTCTGATTTCCTAATTGCTTCTAAAGATGAGGTCTTAGCCAGTAAGGAGGCGGTCGCTCTGACCTATAATCATCAGTTTTTTCGTCTGAAAATTGTTCTTATTCCTGGAGAGGAAGAGAATATAGAAGAAATACTATCTGTGAAACCTACACTTTCGGTGAGTGGCTTTTATACTAAGACCATTTATGATTTTCAGAAGAAAACATTCTCTGCCTATTCTGAAGAGAAAGATATTACTCCTGCAGGAGAATGGGAAATAAAAGACGGTCGACTGGTAGGAAAAGAGCTTATTTTGATCCCTCAAGAGGCGACAGCCGGATACCAATACATAACATTGGAAGCTGCCGGCAAACTATATACCAGTTTATTACCATCCACTTTACAATTGGAAAGTGGAAAACAGAGAGAGTTGGAAATAACGTTTGTATCGGCCGAAGATATATTAATGAGTAAAGTGAACGGAGAAATCGGGGATTGGGATGGAACAGAAGTGGATCATACCGAATCGGGTATTTTGCATAAATACATAGATGTATCGAAGCTGACTTTTGAAAAATCGAATGTGTACAAAGTGATACATTCGGGAAAACAAGTAGCCGAAATATGTAAAGAGTATCTTGTTACTCCGGATTTTTCTTCTCAAGCGATTGTTGCCTATCCGATGAAAGAAGACGGTAGCGTTAATTTATCTCAAGGGATTGTAGCACAGTTATTAGGAAAATCAGGAAAAGTAAATGGTGGAAGTGTATCATGGAATATGGAAGATCATTCATTAACCTATGTGGATGGCACCTTATTGGCTCGTCATAATGTTTATGTGCTGGCAGACGGAACAATCTCCTTATCAGTAACACTGGCAGATGATGTGTTACCTGTTTTGGCACAGGAAGATATTGTTCGTGATGTTCGTGGAGGAGTCATCCATAATTATCCGCTAGTGAAGATCGGAACTCAATACTGGATGAGGAGTAATTTGGAGACATCTTTATATGTAAACGGTGATGCGCTCCCTAAATTGAATCAGGTAACAGCAAATATAGCCGGATATTTGCAATCTACTACAGAGCATTATTTTTATACCGCTAATGTTGCGCTTTCCGGTAGGATCTTGCCAACTCACTGGAGTATACCGAATTGGGAAGACTGGAATATTTTAAAAGACTACTTGAAGGGGGAAGCTTCTTTGTTGAAGTCAGGGACCTGGTTGTCCCTGAAGACGGAAGAACAAGTGCAACCTGCAACTAATTTATCCGGTTTTAATGGTATTCCTGTAGGAATGTATGTAGGGGCTTTTCAAGCAGATTATGAGAACAAACATTTGGCATATTGGACATTGGACAATACAAATGCCACCATCGATACTAAGGTTTTCTACATGAAAAGTGATACGAATATCATAGAAGAATCTAATGCGGGTATTGATACGAAAGCTTTCGCTATTCGTTGTATTAGAAAGTAAATCAGTGAAAATTGCATCTCCTTTTCATAAATTGCTTATATTTGGGAAGTAAAACTAACTAAAAGAGAGAACTATGAAGAAGATAATAAATCCCTGGAAGGGTTTGGAAGGGTACAATTGTTTCGGTTGTGCTCCTAATAATGAAGCTGGAGTAAAAATGGAATTTTATGAGGATGGTGACGAAGTAGTGAGCATTTGGAAGCCACGTCCCGAGTATCAAGGCTGGATTGACACTTTGCATGGCGGTATTCAAGCAGTTTTGATGGATGAAATCTGTGCGTGGGTGGTGCTTCGTAAACTACAAACGACTGGAGTGACTTCGAAGATGGAAACCCGTTACCGAAAATCTGTTGATACCAAAGATTCTCATATAGTATTGCGCGCCTCTATTAAAGAAGTGAAGCGGAACATTGTCATTGTTGAAGCAAAATTATATAATGAGGATGGAGAAGTATGCACAGAATCGGTTTGTACCTACTTTACTTTCTCGAAAGAAAAGTCGAAAGACGAAATGCATTTTACGAAATGTGATGTAGAGCCGGAAGAGATATTGCCTTTAATTTGAAATAAAAACTCAAGTTTTTGTGATAAATGTTTGGTGGTTTCAAACAAATGCTTTACTTTTGTCGCAGTTAATAAAAGAAATATGAAATATACAACTACACATCATCATCATCATTTTCCTAACGAATAATCGGTGGGCGTGGATGATATTGTGTATAACTATATAAACGATAACTAAGGCTTGCCGAATACGGTAAGCCTTTTTTATTTCTCAACGCATATTATAATTAAAAATTAAATAAAGTCATGTTAAGAATCGCAGTACAAGCCAAAGGACGTCTCTTCGAAGAGACAATGGCACTTTTAGGAGAGTCGGATATTAAGTTGAGCACTACAAAACGTACCTTATTGGTGCAGTCTTCCAATTTCCCTATTGAAGTTCTATTCCTTCGTGATGATGATATCCCGCAGACAGTGGCTACCGGTGTGGCAGACTTGGGAATTGTTGGCGAAAATGAATTTATGGAAAAGGAAGAAGATGCGGAAATCATCAAACGTTTGGGATTCAGTAAGTGTCGCCTTTCATTGGCTATGCCGAAAGATATTGAATATCCCGGTTTGTCATGGTTTAACGGTAAGAAGATCGCTACTTCTTATCCGGTTATTCTTCGCAACTTCCTGAAGAAAAATGGTGTAAATGCTGAAATTCACGTGATTACCGGTTCTGTAGAAGTGTCTCCGGGAATTGGATTGGCTGATGCTATTTTTGATATTGTAAGCTCCGGTTCTACGTTGGTAAGTAACCGTTTGAAAGAAGTGGAAGTCGTAATGAAGTCGGAAGCATTGCTGATTGGCAACAAGAATATGAGCGACGAGAAAAAAGAAGTGCTCGAAGAACTGCTGTTCCGCATGAATGCAGTAAAAACAGCCGAAGATAAAAAATATGTATTGATGAATGCTCCGAAAGATAAACTGGAAGAAATCATTGCTGTATTGCCGGGTATGAAGAGTCCTACGGTGATGCCGTTAGCACAGGAAGGCTGGTGCTCTGTCCATACAGTACTTGATGAAAAACGTTTTTGGGAAATCATTGGAAAACTGAAAGGACTGGGAGCAGAAGGCATTTTAGTACTGCCAATTGAAAAGATGATTGTATAAATATATAGGCATCTAATAAAATAGTAACCATGAGATTGATTAAATATCCCTCAAAAGAACAGTGGACGGAACTTTTGAAACGTCCGGCACTGAATACGGAAAATTTGTTCGACACTGTTCGCTCTATTATAAATAAGGTAAGAGCAGAAGGTGACAAAGCCGTCTTGAAATATGAAGCTACTTTTGATAAAGTCACCTTGTCTGCGCTTGCTGTGACTCCTGAAGAGATACAGGTTGCCGGAACATTGGTAAGCGATGAACTGAAAGCAGTCATCTCCCTGGCAAAACAAAATATTGAAACCTTTCATGCTTCCCAACGTTTTATCGGAAAGAAGGTAGAAACAATGAACGGTGTGACTTGCTGGCAAAAATCGGTAGGAATCGAAAAAGTGGGATTGTATATTCCGGGTGGAACAGCACCACTTTTCTCAACTGTATTGATGTTGGCTGTTCCGGCTAAAATTGCAGGATGCAAGGAAATCGTACTTTGCACGCCTCCCGATAAGAATGGAAATATTCATCCGGCTATTCTTTTTGCTGCGCAACTGGCAGGTGTCAGTAAAATATTCAAGGCTGGTGGTGTGCAGGCTATTGCCGCTATGGCCTATGGAACGGAGAGTGTACCTAAAGTATATAAGATATTTGGTCCAGGTAATCAATATGTGACAGCTGCCAAACAGTTGGTAAGCCTGCGTGATGTAGCTATTGATATGCCTGCCGGTCCTTCTGAAGTCGAAGTTCTGGCTGATGCATCTGCCAACCCGGTTTTTGTAGCAGCAGATCTTTTGTCACAGGCAGAACACGGAATAGATAGTCAGGCTATATTGATTACCACTTCCAAGAAGCTTCAAACAGAAGTAATGGCGGAAGTAGAACGTCAATTAGCCGAATTGCCCCGTCGTGAAATTGCTGCAAAATCATTAGAGAATAGTAAACTGATTTTAGTAAAGGATTTGGATGAAGCATTGGAACTGACTAACGCATACGCGCCGGAACACTTAATAATAGAAACGGAAAACTACATGGAAGTAGCAGAGCGTGTAACAAATGCCGGTTCTGTTTTTCTTGGATCGTTAACTCCCGAAAGTGCCGGTGACTATGCTTCCGGAACAAATCATACCTTGCCTACCAACGGTTATGCCAAAGCATATAGCGGCGTCAGTCTGGATAGTTTTATCCGCAAGATTACGTTTCAGGAAATTCTCCCGGAAGGAATAAAGGCTATTGGTCCTGCTATTGAGGAGATGGCGGCTAACGAACATTTGGATGCGCATAAAAATGCGGTCACAGTTCGTCTCAAAGCAATTCAAAATTCATAATTTAAAATTTAAAGAAGTGAAAACATTACAAGAATTAACCCGGCCGAATATCTGGAAATTAAAGCCTTACTCTTCGGCACGTGATGAATATAAAGGAGTCACCGCTTCTGTTTTCCTGGATGCAAACGAAAATCCGTACAATACGCCTCACAACCGTTATCCGGACCCTATGCAGTGTGAACTGAAAACATTGTTGTCGAAAATTAAGAAAGTATCTCCCGAACATATTTTTCTCGGAAACGGCAGTGATGAAGCCATCGACTTGGTCTTTCGTGCTTTCTGTGAACCGGGTAAAGATAATGTAGTAGCTATTGATCCTACCTATGGAATGTATCAGGTCTGTGCCGATGTAAACGATGTGGAATATCGGAAAGTATTGTTGGATGATGACTTCCAATTCTCTGCTGACAAATTGCTGGCAGCTACCGACGAGCATACCAAACTGATTTTCCTTTGTTCGCCTAATAATCCGACGGGAAATGATCTGCTTCGTTCCGAAATAGAAAAGATTCTTTGTCAGTTTGAAGGATTGGTAATGTTGGATGAGGCTTACAATGATTTTTCTAAAGCTCCGTCTTTCCTCGAAGAGTTGGATAAATATCCCAATCTCGTCGTATTCCAGACATTCTCCAAAGCCTGGGGATGTGCTGCTATCCGTTTGGGAATGGCTTTTGCTTCCAAAGAGATTATTGATATTCTTAGTAAAATCAAATATCCCTATAATGTCAACCAGTTGACTCAACAGCAAGCCATCGCCATGTTGCATAAACATTATGAGATAGAACGTTGGGTGAAAACTCTGAAGGAAGAACGTGACTATTTGGAAGCGGAATTTGAAAAGCTTCCATGTACCATTAAACTGTTCCCGTCTGATGCGAATTTCTTTTTGGCAAAAGTGACGGATGCCGTGAAAATCTACAATTATTTGGTAGGTGAAGGAATTATTGTGCGTAATCGCCATAACATTTCGCTTTGCTGCAACTGTTTGCGTGTGACTGTCGGTACCCGTGTAGAGAATAATACACTATTAGCCACCCTTAAAAAATACCCGGGATAATTTATGAAGAAGAAAGTATTATTTATAGATCGAGATGGTACGTTGGTGATCGAACCTCCCGTAGATTACCAACTCGACTCATTGGAGAAGCTGGAATTCTATCCGAAAGTATTCCGTAATTTAGGTTTTATCCGCAGCAAACTCGATTTTGAATTTGTGATGGTCACCAATCAGGATGGATTGGGTACATCTTCCTTCCCGGAAGAAACGTTTTGGCCTGCCCATAATCTGATGCTTAAAACATTGGAAGGAGAGGGGATTACTTTTGATGAGATTCTAATAGACCGTAGTTTCCCGGAAGATAATGCGCCCACCCGTAAACCATGTACCGGAATGCTGACGAAGTATCTAAATAATCCGGAATACGATCTTGCCGGAAGTTTTGTGATAGGCGACCGTCCTACGGATGTGGAACTTGCCAAGAATTTGGGTTGTCGGGCAATCTATCTGCAAAATTCACCTGAAACCCTGAAAGAAAAAGGATTGGAAGAAGTCTGCGCCCTTGCAACAACTGACTGGGATCAGATAGCCGAGTTCCTTTTTGCCGGAGAACGGAAAGCGGAAGTACGTCGTACAACCAAAGAAACAGATATTGATGTGGTTTTAAACTTGGATGGAAACGGCACTTGTGACATTTCTACCGGTCTTGGCTTTTTCGACCACATGCTCGAGCAGATTGGAAAACACTCCGGTATGGACTTGACAATCCGTGTAAAAGGAGATCTGGAGGTAGACGAACATCATACAATCGAAGATACTGCTATTGCATTAGGAGAATGTATTTACCAGGCTTTAGGTAGTAAGCGTGGAATTGAACGTTATGGCTATGCTTTACCGATGGATGATTGTCTTTGTCAGGTTTGTTTGGACTTTGGTGGTCGTCCCTGGCTGGTTTGGGATGCCGAATTCAAGCGTGAGAAGATAGGGGAGATGCCAACGGAAATGTTCCTTCATTTCTTTAAGTCACTAAGTGATGCGGCAAAAATGAATCTGAACATTAAGGCGGAAGGACAAAATGAACATCATAAGATAGAAGGTATTTTTAAAGCCCTTGCCCGTGCCTTGAAAATGGCAATCAAAAGAGATATCTATCATTTTGAACTTCCATCCAGCAAGGGAGTACTTTGATCTTTTTATAATAACAATATAGACTTATGCAGAAACGAATCCTGTTGAGCCTACTTTTGGGAGTAATCTTCTCTATATCTATTTTTAGTCAGAATCTAAAAGTAGAGAAGATTACTCTTCCTGATAGTGAATTAACCAATCTGTACAAGATCGATTCGGGTGTATATCGTTCAGAGCAACCTTCGCATGAAGACTTTAAAGCTTTAGAAAAGTATGGTATTGGCGAAGCTCTCAATCTCCGTAATAGACATAGTGATGATGATGAAGCCGCAGGAACAAACGTAAAGCTTCATCGGGTAAAGACCAAAGCTCATTCCATCAATGAAGAACAGTTGATTGAAGCATTGCGTATTATAAAGAATCGTAAAGCGCCGATTGTTATCCATTGCCATCACGGATCAGATCGCACAGGAGCTGTTTGCGCACTTTATCGAGTGGTATTTCAGAATGTTTCAAAAGAAGACGCGATTCATGAAATGACTGAAGGCGGTTTTGGCTTTCATCGTATTTATAAAAATATCATTCGGAGGATTAAAGAAGCGGATATAGAGCAAATAAGAAGAAAAGTTATGTGTACAGAGGGATTTTAGTATGTAATTTTGTGCAGATACATGTCTTGCTAAAATGTTGTATCGAAGCTATGATGAGGCGTTATATTTTCTCAACTATTCTCACTGCTATGAGAAAAAAATCTCACTATAATGAGAAAATCTTCTCATAGTAATGAGTATTTTTTCTCATAGCAGTGAGAATAGTTTGATGTTTGTACTTCCCTATAAATTCTCTATTTCTTTAAGCCACATAGTTGAATTGGCATCACTAGGCATCCTCCAATCCCCCCGTGGACTAATAGAAATACTTCCAACTTTAGGTCCGTCCGGTAAGCAAGAACGTTTGAACTGCTGATTGAAGAAACGACGGAAGAAAGTGGAAAGCCATTTCTTGATGGTTTCTTCATCATACATATCTTTGAATGTTGTTTTTGCCAAATAGAATATCTTGGAAGGTCGGAAGCCGAAACGTAAGAAATAATATAGGAAGAAGTCGTGCAGTTCATAAGGACCTACCAAATCTTCTGTTTTCTGTTTAATTTCTCCGTTCTCATCCGCCGGAATCAATTCCGGGCTAATAGGAGTGTCTACAATATCAAGCAAAGTAGCTTTCGAGTTTTCGTCCATACCGTTTTCTGCCACCCATTGTACTAAATATTTCACAAGTGTTTTGGGAACACTCGCATTTACCCCGTACATGGACATGTGATCGCCGTTGTAAGTAGCCCATCCCAATGCAAGTTCGGATAAATCCCCTGTGCCGATAACCATTCCCCAAGTCTGATTGGCCACATCCATTAGTATTTGTGTACGTTCGCGCGCTTGCGAATTCTCGTATGTAACGTCATGTACATTCATGTCATGTTCGATGTCCTTAAAATGTTGGATGCAGGCATCTTTAATACTAATTTCACGGATGGATATACCTAATGATTTCATTAGATCGATCGCATTATGGTATGTGCGGTCAGTCGTTCCGAAACCCGGCATCGTGATTCCGAGAATACCTTTCCGGGATAATCCCAGTTTATCGAAAGTCTTCACGCAGACGAGCAGTGCCAGTGTTGAGTCTAGGCCGCCTGAAATACCGACTACAGCTGTTTTGGCTCCGGTGTGAACTAATCTTTGTGCTAGTCCGGCCACTTGGATAGAGAATACTTCTTCGCAATGTTCATTTAGCTCAATTCCTTGTGGTACAAAAGGATGGGCGTTGAACTTCCGGGTTAAGGTCAGTTCTTTGCTGTTGACAAATTCTGTTGCGATAGAAACCGCCTTCTTGTCTCCTAAATTTGCCTGATTAGCGGCGAAGGTAGTATTTATCCTGCGTTCTGCCCGGATGCGTTCCACATCAATTTCACTGATAATCAGTTGCTCTTTCATACTGAAACGTTCGCTGCGTGCAAGCAGTGAACCGTTTTCATAAATCAGCCCATTACCGGCAAAAACCACATCGGTAGTAGATTCTCCAAAGCCACAAGACGAGAATACATATCCGGCAATACAACGTGCAGATTGTTGGCTGATGAGAGAACAAAGATAATTGTTCTTTCCAATGCCTTCATTATCAGCAGACATATTGAACAGAATCTCTGCTCCTTGCAGTGCCAGTGAGGAACTTGGAGGTATAGTAGACCAAAGGTCCTCGCATATCTCAATGCCAAAAGTCGTATCTGAAGTCTCAAAAAGCAGATTTGCACCTATGGGAACGATTTGTCCACACAGGCGTACATTGTTTGTAGCCAACTGAAGCGCTGATGTGAACCAACGTTGTTCGTAGAATTCTTTATAATTCGGCAGATAGGTCTTGGCTGCAACTCCCAACACTTTCCCTTTCTGAATCACTACGGCTGCATTGATAACTGTCGAATTGACAACGACAGGCATGCCAACAATAGAAATGATATCTAATTGACGGGTGTTATTCAGAATTTGCATCAGCCCCATTTCTGCTTCTTCCAGCAAAAGTTGTTGTCCGAATAGGTCACCACAAGTATATCCGGTGATACTCATTTCCGGGAAAATAATGATCTGCACTCCTTTTCCTTCAGCCACTGTAATCAGACTTTCTATCTTCTCTACATTGAATTTACAGTCAGCCACTTTTACGTGTGGCACGGCTGCAGCTACTTTTACAAATCCGTAGTTCATCTTATACCTTATTTATATATAATGAGTGCAAAAATAGGAAATAGTTTTGAATAATTATCTTTTCTATATTGAATCCTCTTAATAAGCTATTTTGTATGAGTTGTGATGTTGTTATTTGAGCAATTAAAGTAACTATCAAAATGAACGTTTATATTCAATTATCATTGAAATATGTTGTGGATTTATTTTCATTTATGGGTTTGTGTACTTAAATATGTATCAAAAAGATATAAGTGGAAATTTGGTATAAAATATGCGACATATTGTTTCTTTTATTTAAATATAATATATATATTTGTAGCCAAAATAGAACAATATTAGAAGTGTATAACACCTAAACAGAACAAGTGATATTAGTGTTTAATTTATAACTTAAGAGAGCAGATGGTCATACATTTAATTCACACAGCAGTAACACGAAAAATCTATTTGGATATTTGGCGCAATATTAAGAATTTGCCAAGTTAGTCTATTCCTATTCTATATTTATAGATAATAATAGCCTGTCCCAAGTCGGTGCAGAAAATGCATAAACCGATTTTGGGAAAGGAGTGTATTATTCTACGCGAAGACTGCGTATTCCTTATTGTAGATAAATCTATAAAAATAAATCAATTTCATTAATTTAAAATCAAAGTATCAAAGATGAGAAAATCAATTCTCTTGTTTGTACTCTTTACTTTGACAAGTATCCCCCTGTTGCTTTTTGCACAGGGTGGATATCAGGTAACGGGACACATTATTTCGGCGGAAGACAATCAGCCGATGATTGGTGTGTCTGTTTTGGAGAAGGGTACGACGAACGGAGTAATTACCGATATGAATGGTAATTACAGTATCACAGTGACGAAATCCCCTGCTATTTTGCAGTTTTCTTACATTGGAATGAAAACGATGGAAAAGCAGGTGTCTGCTGCCACTCGCATGAATCTGAAGATGGAGAGTGATGCACAAATGGTAGAAGAAGTAGTGGTTGTTGCCTACGGTGTACGTAAGAAAGGTACGATTGCAGGTTCTGTATCTACGGTAAAAGCTGAAAAGATGGAAGATGTTCCTGCTCCGAGTTTCGATCAGGCACTGCAAGGGCAGGCACCGGGATTAATGGTGCTTTCTGAATCAGGTGAACCCAGTAAGGCAGCAACTTTTCGTATTCGCGGAACAAATTCAATTAATTCGGGGAAAGATCCTCTTTTTATATTGGATGGAGTGGCTATTTCAAGTTCAGATTTCAACACGATTAGTCCTAATGATATTGAGAGCATTTCAGTGTTGAAAGATGCTTCTTCTACTTCTATCTATGGCGCACGTGCTTCTAATGGCGTGGTAGTAATCACTTCCAAGCGTGGACGTATGGGGGAAGCTGCCAAGATTACTTTCCGTACACAACTAGGTTTTTCCCAATTAGCTTCAAAGGACTGGGATCAGATGGATACGAACGAACGTATTCAGTTTGAAAAAGAAGTGGGATTGGATAAAGGACAGGATTACGAGAAATTAAGTAAGATAAATATCAATTGGCTGGATAAGGTATACAATGACAAAGCACCCTTGCAGAATTACGAGTTGTCAGTAAATGGTGGTACGGAAAAGTTAAATTATTATGTTTCGGGAAGCTATTATGATCAGGATGGTATTGCAGTAGGTTCTACATTTGAGCGTGTTAACTTCCGTGCCAATGTGGAGGCGAAAGCTAATAAATGGTTGAAAATAGGAACGAATACAATGTTTACTTATCAGGAGGTAGAACAGAGTGATGATGGTGAATATGCATTGTGGGCTCCTATTTCCGCATCTTTTTTCATGTTGCCTTACTGGAATCCTTATAAGGAGGATGGAAGTCTGGCTCTTCAGGATGACGGCAGTTGGAAAGGAACGACGGAGAATCCGTTAGCATGGATGGAAAACAATCCGTTATCAAATAAGAAGTATAAACTTTTATCTACTTTCTATGCTGAAGCTACACCTATAAAGAATCTCACAATTCGTTCACAACTAAGT
This sequence comes from Bacteroides sp. LFL-34, assembly GCF_027257075.1. NCBI lineage: Bacteria > Pseudomonadati > Bacteroidota > Bacteroidia > Bacteroidales > Bacteroidaceae > Bacteroides > Bacteroides sp. LFL-34. The sequence goes on from NZ_JAPQKZ010000026.1 coordinate 31,918, forward strand.
GCAGATTATGGTCATACTACTTCTTTTTATCGAAGTTTTCCGAGTTATAAGCCAAATAATAATTATGGAGGTGCCCAGCGTAGTTCGTATGATATGCTTAATCTGATGATTACAAATACGGCAAACTACCGTTTTATGTTGAATGATGTTCATTCATTCAACTTTATGGTTGGGCAGGAAGGAGTCGATTATCATTATGAAGGTTTTCAGGTTACGACTCGTGGACAGACAAATGATATTTTGACAAACTTGTCTTCCGGTTCTACCGCTTCATCATGGGGAGATCCCGTTACGGAATATTCTTTTCTCTCTTTTTTTGGTCGTGGTGAATATAATTATGATGATCGTTACTATGCTGACTTTTCGGTTCGTGGGGATGGATCTTCCCGTTTCGGAACAGATAAACATTGGGGAGCTTTTTGGTCAGTCGGGTTTATGTGGAATCTCCGTAAGGAGAAGTTCATGCAAAAATATAAATGGCTTACTAATGCGCAAATAGCGATTAATACCGGTACATCGGGCAACTCTTCTATTAATAACTATGAACATCTGGCTTTAGTTTCCGGTGGATATAAGTATAACAATGAATCAGGTATTGCTATTTCCCAGTTGGGAAATGAAGAATTAAGTTGGGAGTCTACATGGGCTACTAATGTGGCACTGCATTTAGGTTTTATTGATCGTATAAATTTGGATGTGGAGTTTTATAATAAGAAAACTACTAATATGTTGATGGCAGTTCCCATTTCTTACACAACTAGCGGTTTTGGAACTCGTTGGGATAATGTGGGAGCTATGCGAAACCGTGGTGTAGAAATTAATGTCAGTGCAGACGTACTTCGCATCAAAGACTTTACATGGAATGTGAACGCCAATGTTTCATATAATAAAAATGAGATAACCGAGCTTTATAATGGGATAACAGAATATGTAGCCTCTGATACTGGTAGAATGGTTGCGGTAGGTCATCCGTTAGGTGAATTTTATCTGAACCGTTATGCAGGAGTCAATCCTACTAATGGAGATGCTTTATGGTATACCAAAGACGGTGAAATTACTACAGAATATAATGAAAGTGACAAAGTGATGCTGGGTAAGACACATGAAGCTCCTTGGCAAGGTGGTTTTGGTACTACACTTTCTTGGCAAGGATTTTCACTTTCCGCACAGTTCACGTGGGTGGCCAATCGCTGGATGCTAAACAATGACAGAGTTTTTCAAGAGAGCAACGGACTGTTCAGTGCCTACAATCAGTCAAAACGTATGCTTTATGATCGATGGAAAAAGCCGGGAGATGTGACTGATATCCCTCGTTATGGAGTTACTCCTCAATTAGATTCACGATTCTTGGAAGATGCTTCTTTCCTGCGTCTGAAAAATTTAATGCTTAGCTATACATTCCCACAGAAATGGTTGCAGCGGACTAATTTTTTAAGTAGTGCCCGTATTTATGCGCAGGGACAGAATTTGTTGACATTTACAAGTTTTACAGGGATGGATCCGGAGTCTACCTCCAATGTGTATAAGGCTCAATACCCTATGTCCCGTCAGTTTACATTCGGACTGGAAGTTTCATTCTAAAATTAATCAGTGATGATAAGAAAAATAAAATTATATATAGTTTTAGTTGCGGTATTGCTTTCGGCATCTTCCTGTCTTGATAAATATCCGCAAGATGCAATTCCGCAAGAAGAGGCTATTAAGACAGTGAGCGATGTACGCCAAGCTTTGGTCGGTATTTATGCACAGTTTAAAAATGCCAGCCTATATAGCGGATACTTGACTTTATTGCCTGATATTCAGACGGATCTGGTATACGCTGTTAAAGGATATACAAATATCTATGGTGATGTATGGCGTAATGAAATATTAGCTATCAATAAACAGGTGGAATATGTGTATGGTGGCTTGTATACTGTCATCGGACGTTGCAATTTTGTTCTTGATAACATTGCTGCTGTAGAGGCCAACACTTCAGATGATGAACAACTGGACAAGTTGGATACCTATAAAGGTCATATCTATTTTGCCCGTGCGCTGGCTTATTCAGAACTGTTGAAGTGTTTCTGTAAAGCTTATGAAAGTGACGAAGAAGCTGCCAATGAACTGGGAGTTGTACTGCAGTCCAGCTACGTTAATCCGGGACCGGTGAAGCGTGCTTCTTTAAAAGATTCGTATCAGTTTGTATTGGATGATTTGGCTAGATCGGCCGAATATCTGGCTACGGATGATGACACTGAGGTTATTTATAATTCTGCATATTTCACGATTGGTACAGTCAATGCTTTATATGCTCGTATGTACCTGTATATGCGGAAGTGGGAGAAAGCTGTTGAATATGCTACTAAAGTAATAGATAGTAAGAAATATATATTAGCTGATGCAACCAAGAATAGTTATTCGGTTACTTATAATGATTTTGCATACATGTGGCAGTATGATAATTCTACTGAAATCATTTGGAAAGTAATGTTTGAGGTAAATTCCTATGGAGGGGCATTAGGCACTGTATTCCTCAATTATGATTATACATCTTATAAACCGGATTATGTACCGGCTAAATGGGCATTGGATGCCTATGCCAATGCTGATTTACGCTATAATGCTTATTTCGCTACGGCAACGACCGGATTCTCTCATGGGTTGACTTGGCCTCTTTTGGTTAAATACATGGGAAATCAGGATTTTATAAGCCAAAGATTGCTGTGTGTATCCATGCCGAAACCGTTCCGGTTAGCGGAACAATATCTGATTCGTGCAGAGGCTTATTGCCGGATGGGAGCATCTTATTATGGAAAAGCAGGAATTGATATTTCTACTTTATGTATGGCTCGTTATTCTTCTTATGGTGGCTCTACTACGCTTACAGAAGAAAATTGGTTTAAAACTGTCAGTGAAGAACGTATGAAAGAACTCTTTATGGAAGGTTTCCGTCTTAACGACTTGAAACGTTGGCATGAGGGATTTGAACGTAAAGAACAAACTTCGACTATCTCTCCGGGTAATACGTTGAAGTTAGAGAAAGACGATCCTCGTTTTGTATGGCCTATTCCACAACATGAGTTGGATGCTCCTGGCGTAGATCTAGCACCTAATGAAAGCAATAAATAATGTATAAAGATAATATAGAGAAACAATGAAACGATTAATAACAGGAATAGTAACACTTACGACGTTGGCTGTCGGATTCTGGGGATGTAATGATCTTTCCCGGACGACTTACAGCGGTTCCGACTACGTGATGTTCTCCGATACATTATCTATGTATCCGGTGCAGGACAGCGAGAAATGGTTTGAGATTCCGGTAGTAGCTACGAACATATGCGATTATGACCGTTCTTTTGGTGTGGAAGTAGACGATAAGGCTAGTAATGCAATTGAAAAAAAGCAATATGTAGTTGAATCAAATACGGTAACCATTAAAGCAGGGGAGCGAGTTGCAAAGTTCCGGATGAAGGGTGTTTATGAAAATATAGGTAAAACTGACTCTTTGTCGGTTACGTTCAATTTGCTTGCGAAAGATGAAAATATATGGGATTTGTACGGTACACGTACTCGTGTTCAAATGCAAAAAGCATGTCCTTTCGAACTAAGTACTTTTGAAGGCTATTGTCTATTGACTTCTTCTTTCTTTAATGCATATATGACGGATACGGAACATCGGTTATTGCAGGCAGAAAGAGACAAGACGGAAGATAATACTATCATATTACATGATTTTTTCTACAAGAATTATGATCTTAAAATTAAGTATGATCCTTCCGATCCGTTGAAACCATTTGTAGAGTTTGATGATCAAATTATAGGTAGTACGGCAGAAGCCTTCGGAACCATTTACGGTAATGGAAAGCTGATGTGTACTCAGCCTGTTGCGTACGATTCTTATTATAATGTATGCCAGAAATTCGTATTCTTATATAGCACTATTTATGTGGTGGGTAAAGGTACAGTAGGTACTTATGTGAATATCTTGGAGTGGATTAGTGATGAAGAAGCGGAACAGTATAAGAAAGAGGAAGGACTCTAAACTATAATCGGAAATAAATATGAAAGATATAATGAAATATTATTTGCAATTGATTACGTTAGTGTTTTGTCTCTTCGTATCTGCTTGCAGTGATGATGACGAGACTACAACGCCTGTATTCCCGGATTTGCAGAAAATAGAATGTGAAGTCGGAGATACCAAGACACTGACTTTTGAGGCTGCCGATAACTGGATATTGACTTCCTCATCGTTATGGTGCTATTTTGAACAGGATGGTGAGAGGACGTTCGTTTGTTCAGGCAATGCCGGAAAGCAGACAGTCACTATCCATATTAGTGATGATGCTACCGAACTGTTAAAATCTTATAAGGCAGAGCTGACTATGAAGCTGGCAGGAAGCCAGCAGGTGATAGCGGAGGTGACGCGTCCGTCTACTGGTTATGAAGTTCGGGCTTTCAATGCGGACAAGTCTGTAATGTACACAGAAGAAAATCCTTTTGTCATCAATTTTGATGGAACTGACATATTGGTGTTAGAAGCTAATGAGGATTGGGCTTTGAAAAGTAACCCCGAATGGATGGAATTCAATCGTAGAGCATCAGACAGCGAAGTTGTATCTGGCAATGCCGGAGATAATGTCAGCGTCATTCCACAGATGATAATGCAATATAAAAAGAATGAAATTACCGGCTTTCTGACAATTGAAAGTAGAAGCGGAGCTGTTGCAAAAGTTCCTGTGAAGTATGAAGGTATTCCTGCTGATAGAATTATTGGTACTCTGAAAGACAACATAGAAGTCTCGGTTGATGGAGAAAGTTATACTGCAGGCGATAATAGTTATGATAGCGAGGGAGTTCCTGTAACGGTAATGGCTAAGAATGATGAATATACCTTGGTATGTGTGGAATATGTGGCAGAACGGAATCAGATGACATGGGAGCTTGAATATTCTTATACAATAATGGATTCCTTTAATCGTTGGCTTTGGATAGATGATGATAAAGAAGGGAATATTAATATAGCAGCAAGCGCAAATAATTCGAAAGCAAGAACTGCGTATGTATTAGCATTTCCTAACGTTATATATGCTGAAATTAAGGATCATCTATCCGATCTTGTTTTACTTGAAAAGGGGATTCCAAAGGAATATGATGAAAATATAATTGCTGATATAAAACAGGAAGGAGTGGCAGGAGATCTGATATCTTTGGTTAAAGAAAGTGGTGAACCTATTTTGGATGGTACAGGCAATCCTGTGAAAGCTGTACCTTCGGATATGCCAGATGAACAATTAGAAAGTGAATATGGTACTATAAATGTATTTTTGGTTTCATCGTTGACTTTAGGTGTTAATTATGATCCATTCCATATTATTGTAAATGGCTACTCCGGTTGGAATTTGCAAGCTGAAACTAAGCATAATGGTCAGGATACCGTATGGGAAGGAATTGAAGTTGAGGGAAGGTATATGACAAGTGCATTTGTCAATGTTTCAGGTATGGACGAAAGCAAGAATGGAACAAAGCCTATGGTTATTAAATTAATGGATAATGAAACTATTTTAGGAGTATTGCTGATTCAACCCCGATATGAGGATTGATAACATGTAAAATTTAGCTTATATGAAAACTAAGATATTATTTATAAAAATGTTTGTCCTTTCTTGCATGTTGTTTACTTTAGGGTTTACAGCTGGAAGTTGCTCTGACGATGATGACGTACTTCAGGCAGGATATGGATATGCTCAGTTCAAACTTTATAAAGGTGTTTCGACAGGTACACGTGCCAGTACGAATGAGCTGGATTATTTGCGTGATGCGCAAAAAATGAAAATCGTGCTTATCAATCAGGAAGACGGTACTGAAATTGTACAGACTGTCGGTCTGGAAGCGATGGGTGACGATAGTGAATTTGGCTTGAGAAGTGACAAACTTCAATTGATGGTCGGAACTTATCAGATTATCGGTTTCTATCTGTATAAAGCAGATGGAACTACGCAGGATTTGAAACAGATTCTTTCCGGCGAACCGGATAAAAAGACAATTTTGACTGTAGTAAATGGTGGGTTAGCTGTACAAGACATACAGGTGAAAGTAGTGAATCGAGGGATAGTGAAATTTACTATAACTAAAAAATTTCTACCATCCACTCGGGCAATAGGCGAAGATTATGTTTTCTCCGATATCAAATACATCAATGTAACGGTACAGGAACAGTTTACGAAAAAAGAGACGACTCTTGAGAATATTGCCGTAAAGTATACAGAGAAGCTGGATGATAGTGGAAAGAAGATATCCGTGGCTGTCAGTGATTCATTATTCCGTCTTTCTGCCGGTAAATATAAGATTAAAAGTTATACGACTAAAAAGAAAAATAAGGGGTCTTTGGAATATGGAGAAGTAAACGGTGCTGACTTTGAAGTGCTGGATAATGTGACTACTGAAGTTAACGTTCCGATTAACTTCAGTAAAACTACCGGCAGTATTAAGGACTATCTTGTTCTGAAAGAAATGTGGGAAGCCTTGAAAGGCCCGTCTATTCCAGAAAAGAATCAGAAGGGATGGAGTTATTCGGGTACTACATATCCTTTAGGTACTAACTGGGATTTCAATAAAGATATTGATTTGTGGGGAGATCAACCTGGTGTCGATTTGGATGCCAAAGGACGTGTCACAGGTCTTTCTATCGGTGCGTTCGGTCCTGAAGGTGATATTCCTGAATCTTTAGGAGACTTAACGGAGCTTAGAACTTTATCTTTAGGTAATCATTCCGACCAAGTAGGTGATAACATCATTGAGAAGACGATGGGAACTGAATTGACTGAAGTACAGAAGAACTCTATAAGGAGTGATTATTATAATAAGTTTGTAAAGGTGGATATTGAATCGTATTTCTCCGAACCGATACAAGCTGCTTTGAAGTGGCAGAAAGAGGGGATACCCAGTCGTTTTTCTCAGCCTACTGTAAATAGCAAAGCCAATCGTCCTTCTTTGAAAGATGTCCCGGTCAATCGGTTGACAAATGGAATTCATAGAATACCCGCTTCTATTGGAAACCTGAAGAAATTGCAATATTTGTATATTGCCAACGGTAAATTCGAAGGATTTGAACCGGGGACTGACCTAAGTGGGCTGGAGAATCTGACAGACCTTGAAATTTACAATTGTCCGTCTATGACAAAACTTCCGGAAGAACTGAATAAACTGCCGAACCTTCAATCATTCAACTTGGCGAGCAATCCGAGTTTGGGAGATTTTCATGAAGATTTAGGTAAGTTTGTGGCCAGCGAAAGTATAAGTAAAACATTACAGATCTTTTATTTGACTTATAATAAACTGACTGTTTTGCCGGATATGTCAATGGTGAAAAAACTTGGTAAACTGGATTGTGCATACAATCAGATTAAAAAGATTGAGAAAGCATTCGGTAGTGATGTTATTTTGGTACAATTGTCAATGGATCACAATCAGATAGAGGAATTGCCACGTGATGAAAGTGGAAGTTTCTGCGGATATGCTGATGTGGAGTCTTTCTCTTTTGCTTATAATAAATTGAAGAAATTTCCAAATATATTCAGTTCGCAATCTGTATATGTAATGTCTTCTGTTAATTTTTCATTCAATGAAATTGATGGATTTGAGGGTGAAGAGGATGGAACTTTTAAGGGCGTAAATGCCAGTACGATTGCATTGGGGGGTAATAAACTGAAAAAATTCCCGAAGATACTGTTTGATACAAATTCTCAGGTATCAGCTTTAGGACTGAACGGTAATGGAATAGAAGAGATACCGAAAGGTACATTCAATGCATCAAAATATTCGTATATGATGAAAACATTCGACTTGACTTATAATCACTTATCAAAGCTTCCGGATGATTTTAATGGGAAAAATATGCCTTTCCTTTATGGTGTGGATCTAAGTAACAACCGCTTTACGGAAGTTCCTACCGGACCGATGGACGCTGCCACATTAACTGTTTATGCTGTACGTAACCAGCGCGATGAGAATGGTAACCGCTTGTTGAGAAAATGGCCGGGCAATTTAGGCTTATGTCCGAGTTTGAGACAGTTCTGTATTGGTGGAAATGATTTGCGAAAGATTTCTGATACGATATCACCATATATTGTCGTTTTTGAGATAAAGGATAATCCAAATATTTCTCTCAATCTTTCCAATGTCTGTAATATGATTAAGGCAGGAGCATATCTTCTTATCTACGATCCGGAACAGGATATTCGTGGATGCGATTATTTGAAAGATAAATAGATAAATAACAAAAAAGAATCTATATGAAACCATTGTTTAAAATATATTTATGCCTCTTTGCAAGCTTGTGTTTTATTGCCGCTTGTGATGATTCGGATGAGGAAGGCATTTCTGGCTTCACCATCAATGCCCAGGAGTTCACCTTGGGTGCTACAGGTGGAATGGAGTCGGTGAAAGTGGCTTCGGGTACTAAATGGGTGGCAAAGGTCAACCAGCCTTGGGTGAAGGTGATGCCTGCTAATGGTGTCGGAAGCACTAATTGTGAGATTGTAGTGGATTCTACACTTTCTAATGATGTGAGACATGCTGTCGTGACGTTTGTACCGGAAGGACAGTCTAAGCAAGAACTGAAAATACATCAGACCGGATATGGAAAGATGATAGGTCTGGATAAATATGAAGTGGAAGTTGCCAGTATGGCTAACGAGGATAAAAGATATTTTGATATATCGGTGACTACGAATGTCAAGTTCAAGGTCGATTATCCTTTGATGGGCTCTTGGGTGACTACTTCCAAAAGACAACCTGATATATCTTTGGATTATGGAGCTCGTCCCCGTACCATCAAGATGCGATTTAAGTGGGATATGAATACGGATCCGAAAGAAAGAATCGCTTCGATTAAGTTCCTTCCGGTGAACGAGGAAGATGAACTGGAGAAAGAGGTAGCTTTGACTATAAAACAGGAAGCTTCACCGGAAATAACAGATGATAGACGGGGAGATTCCATTGCTATTGTCATTGCAAGTACCAAATTGCGTTCAATGATAAGTTGGGATACCAGCGAACGTCTTGACTATTGGGCAGGCATAACCGTATGGGAGAGAACAGATAAAGGTGTGACTCCGGAACAAATCGGTCGTGTACGTTCTGTTGAATTCAAAATGCTGAATACAAAGGAGGAATTACCTGCTGAAATCGGTAAAATCAAATATTTGGAGACATTGGTTGTCGCTAGTAATACGAATACGCAGTTGCTTCCTGCTACTTATAGGATTGGAAACGCATTAAAGGGATTGCAGCATCTGAAGAATCTGACAATAAGTGCGATGGGTATTACAACTATCTCAAAATCAGAATTAGAAGGATCTTGTCAGATTTTAACTAAATTGGATTTGAGTAGTAATAACTTTACGGCTATACCGTCTGACTTGCAATTCAGGAACTTCCCGGAACTGACTCATTTGAGTTTGACAGGTAATCGTCGATACAGTTCAATTACAGATTTGAACGATACACGTGAAAATCTCGGCTTGAAATTTGATGCGAGTAATAATTATAATTTTAAGAACTTGTTGAAGTGGGAAAAACTGAAATCGTTGTCATTATCCTATAATTTGATATATGGAGAGCTACCTACATTCATCGGTTACGGTGGCCGACTGGAATCGGGTGTATATGCTTATACCGATGAAGATATTCAGAGTAACGATACATTAAACAGTGCAAGCAATGAGGTGAAGGCAAAATTAAAGACTATTCCAAGGATTCTGCCTAATGCCGAGCGGTTCACTATTAACTTGAACTTCTTGTCGGGAGATGATTTACCGGAATGGTTACTTTATCATCCGCGTTTCGCACGTTTCGATCCGTTCACTTTGATTTATACACAGGATTCTGGAAAGGATATGAATGGTAATGTTCCGGGATTTAAGAACGAACCTTCTAATTTGGAATGGTTTTACGAGCGTTATCCGAAAGCCAGACCTACATTAACTGAATATTGATTTGATTATGAAAAGAATATATTTAATTCTAATAGCCGCTGTAGCAATCACTTTTACATCCTGTTCCGACCGGGATATGGATACAGTGAAACCTGATACAGGGCAGGGAGCTCCAATTATTAATTTACCCGAGGGAGCGAGCCAGGGAAAAATAATGGTAAAATTCAAACCGGAAGCGGCATCCTTTTTGGATGCTGCTGTAACTCGCTCTATTGGAGGTGCGATGACCCGTTCGGGAATTTCGGATATGGATGTAATTCTGCAGCGAATCGGTACTCATAAATTGGAGCGTATTTTCCCGATAGATAACCGCACGGAAGAACGCACCCGCAAGGCAGGACTGAATCTTTGGTATGTTATCCATTTTGATGAAGATACGAATTTGGAGCAGGTGGCTAAAGATTTGTCGCAGGTAGCAGATGTGGCGAAAGTCCAATTTAGCCATATTATCCAACGTTCATACGATCCTAATGTGCGGGCAACAGTTCTCACCAAACAAGCAATGAGTCATGTGATGCGTAACACTCGCGCCATAAATGTCACACCGGATGATACCTATTTTAATCTACAATGGGGGTGTAAGAATGATGGTTCTATTCTTCAGAATGAAGACAAGAATGACAAGGGTGACAAGGTGGTACCTGCTGTAACGGGGGTTGATGTAAATTGTGGAGAAGCTTGGAAACTTTGTACGGGAGATCCTTCCATCATCGTAGCTGTGCTTGATGAAGGTGTGATGTATGATCATCCTGATTTAAAGGGGAATATGTGGGTGAATGAGGCCGAAACATTTGCTTCAAAGGAAGATGCTGATGGAAATGGTTATGCCGGTGACCGTTATGGCTACAATTTCACAGATGATAAAGGTTATATTTCTTATGATGACCCGAATGATACCGGACATGGAACTCATGTGGCTGGGATTATCAGTGCAGTGAGAAATAATGGTGAAGGTATTAGTGGTATTGCAGGAGGGGATAAAGCTAGTAATATAGGTGGTGTAAAGATAATGAGTTGTCAGGTGTTTTCCGGTTCTAAAGGATGTGACCTGTATCAGGAAGCGAAAGCCGTGAAATATGCAGCAGATAATGGTGCCGTTATTTTGCAGTGTAGTTGGGGATACAATTCGGGACTTGCCAATCCCATTAGCGGATATAGTCCGGGTTATACTTCTGATAAAGCCTGGGTAGACAGTGCTCCGCTGGAGAAAGAGGCTTTTGACTATTTTATTCATAATGCCGGCTCGCCAAATGATGTCATAGACGGAGGTATCATCGTGTTTGCTTCAGGTAATGAATATGCAGCCATGGCCGGATATCCGGGCGCTTATCCTGATTATATTTCGGTAGCGGCCGTAGCAGCCGATGGTACTCCATCCAGTTATTCTAATTATGCGCATGGAGTTTCTATCTGTGCTCCAGGTGGAGACAGTGATTATCATCAGAGCCCCAAAGGTAAAATATATTCCACAATACCATCTTCTGCCAGTGAAGATGGTGGGAATTATGGATACATGGAAGGAACGTCACAGGCTTGTCCACATGTTTCGGGAGTAGCCGCACTGGGACTTTCTTATGCTGCCAAATTGCATCGTCATTTTCGTGCAGATGAATTCCGTAAAATGATATTGGAATCTGCCAAGCCGGTAGAACCATATTTCACGGAAATGAAAGTATATTGGTACACAAATGCTTCATTTGGCCAAATTGCAGCCGGACAGATGGAACCTGCTGCTTATACAGGTAATATGGGTACAGGACTGATTGATGCCTATCAGTTATTGAAAGCTGTTGAGGGCAGAGGTGTCGAGATGACTGTTCCCAATATGTATGTGTCCGTTGGTGGTACAAGTAAGATCAATTACTCCCGTTATTTTAAGAATGGAGAGAATATGACTTTCTCATGTAAAGTTGATGATAGCTCGATAGCTGTTTTTCTCACTGCGGAAGACAACATTACTTTCACCTTGAAAGGATTGAAAGTGGGTTCTACGAAAGCTACCGTTACGGCGACTGACGGTACCAAGCAAGATTTCTTTATTACTGTTCGTAAAAACGATAGTTGGTTGTAAATGTGATTATGAAACGATACTTTACCGGAGCCATCAAGTATGGACTGTTCTTTTTCTTTCTTCTGTCTTCTGCGCATAGTTTTGTGCAGGAAACAGGAGAGGAGCAAGTCTTGCAGTTTGAATGTACTGCAATCAATATAGGGACTTTGTCGGAAGACGATGCGCCGGTAACGTATCATTTTAAATACTGTAATGTAAGTAAAAAAACGGTGCGTATCTCTAAGTTGACTACTTCCTGTGGCTGTACGGTAGCCAAGTGTAATAAAGACTTGGTACAACCGGGGGAACGGGGAGAAATCAATTTGGTTTTTCATCCTAAGGATCAGGCTGGTGATTTGTATCGGGAAGCATTTGTCTATACCGATCTCTCCGGAAAGAAACCGATGATCAGGCTGGTACTTACTGGTAAGGTATCACCTACCAGCGACCAATGGAAGGGATATCCCGTAGCTATTGGGAATACATTGCGACTGAAACGGAAAGAATGGCAGATTAGAGTGCTTTCTCGAGAAGGAATGCAAGTGGAAAGATTCATTTGTGTCAATACAGGAAAGCAACCTTTAAATTTGTCAGCCTTGATGCTGCCGGAATACATTCGTTTTCGAACAGAGCCGAAAGTTATTCTTCCGGAAACGGAAGCCGACATGATTCTTTCTATTGATAGAAGTTTGTTGCCTCAAAAGAATGAAATTACATTTTGTTTGGTCTTGGACGGCATTTCAGTACGCCCTTCTGAACGGACAGTACAAGTGAAATTATTGTTACAATAATAAATAATATAAAATATGTATATGAAAAATATATTCAGAATAATGCTACTACTCACCACGATGCTGTTTGTGTCATGTGGGGATGATGATGAAGTAAAGCTTCCTGATACTAAGGATGTAAATTATGCGAATATCGCAGGAAGCTGGCGATTGAGTGAATGGAATGGAGAAAACCTGGAAGGTGACACACGTTACTATTATATAACGTTTGATCGGAAGGAAAAAGACGGAAAACGTTCTTACACTATTTATACGAATCTCAACAGTGCTACATCTGAGCAAATTCCCGGTTCTTTTCTTTTGAGTAAAGAAGATGATTACGGAGATATTATTAGCGGTACTTACTATTATCAGCTTGATACGGATGATGAATGGGAATATTCATACATTGTTTCGGGGTTGACTGATACTTCGATGATATGGACTGCCAAAGAAGATATGGGAGAAATGAAAGTTTATACTCGTTGTAATGAAGTTCCGGCAGATATCATAGCCGGAACAAGAGCTTCATTCTAGTTGTATTCTGTTTCTTACTTTATTGCCATCAGATTTTCTTGAAAATTGGGGCATCTTTTTATAATAAAACCGTTTAAGCAAATCTTTGTATTTAAACGGTTTTTATTTTTGTATTTATCTTTATTGGTACAAGACCGCACAAATAAAATCAAAGATTTATTTGGAAATAAAATAAAGACTTCTTATCTTTGCATTGGATTTATAATTGTAATGAATACAACTTTGAAAAGAAAGGAAGATAATGAAACCATACGATCGATTATTAGAGCATAATATCAAGCCTTCCATGCAACGCATCGCTATCATGGAATATTTGATGGAGCATCCGATTCATCCGTCGGCTGATGATATTTACACAGCATTGTCTCCTTCAATGCCGACACTTTCAAAGACAACGGTTTATAATACTTTGAAATTGTTTTCCGAACAGGGTGCGGCATTAATGCTTACGATTGACGAAAAGAATACAAATTTTGATGCGGATACTTCTGTACATTCCCATTTCCTTTGTAAACGTTGCGGACATATTTATGATTTGAAATGTCCGGAAGCGATTAAACAAGTGGAAAATCTGGAAATGGATGGTCATCAGGTATCGGAAGTTCATTATTATTATAAAGGTATTTGCAAGAATTGCTTAAGTAAAGATAAAGAAACACGTATTGACTAATTAATTTAAAATTGAGAAGAAAATGAAGAAATTTAGATGTACTGTATGCGGTTACGTTCATGAAGGTGACGCAGCTCCTGAGAAATGTCCATTGTGTAAAGCTCCTGCTAGCAAGTTCGTAGAAGTTGTTGAAGTAGAAGGTGGCGCATTGTCTTTTGCTGACGAACACGTTATCGGTGTTGCAAAAGGTTGTGACGAAGAAATGATTAAGGACCTGAACAATCACTTCATGGGAGAATGTACTGAAGTTGGTATGTATTTGGCCATGAGCCGTCAGGCAGACCGCGAAGGTTATCCTGAAGTAGCTGAAGCTTTCAAACGTTACGCTTGGGAAGAAGCTGAACATGCTGCTAAGTTTGCAGAACTGTTGGGTGACTGCGTATGGGATACTAAAACTAACCTGCAGAAACGTAAAGACGCTGAACAAGGTGCTTGCGAAGACAAAAAACGCATCGCAACTCGTGCTAAAGCTCTGAACCTGGATGCTATCCATGACACTGTACACGAAATGTGCAAAGACGAAGCTCGTCACGGTAAAGGTTTTGAAGGATTATACAACCGTTATTTCGGTGATAAGAAATAATTAAGCCTAATAAACTCTTAAAAGGTCTGTATTCCACAACGAATACAGACCTTTTTTATTTATATTTGTCTATCAATTTTTAAATACCACAGTTATGAGAAAAGTACAACTATTGTTAGTTTGTTTAATGCTTTCAGCGGCTGCCTTTGCTGCTGATAAGGTGATTAAATTGCCGAAGCCTAATTTAAACCGCACTGGTGCGGTGATGAAGGCATTGTCTGAACGACATTCAACTCGCGAATATGCTTCGAAAGCATTGAGCCTGGCTGATCTGTCTGATTTGTTGTGGGCTGCTAATGGAATAAACCGTAAGGAATCCGGAATGAGAACCGCTCCGTCAGCGTTGAATAAACAGGATGTGGATGTATATGTAGTGTTGCCTGAAGGAAGTTATCTGTATGATGCGAAAAATCATCAGTTGACACTGATAGCTGCGGGAGATTATCGTGGTGCAGTAGCTGGTGGTCAGGCGTTTGTGAAAACAGCTCCGGTATCATTGGTTTTAATCAGCGATCTTTCGCGGTTTGGCGATGCCAAAAGTCCACGCAGTCAGTTGATGGGGGCTATGGATGCCGGTATTGTTTCCCAAAATATTTCAATCTTTTGTTCTGCTGCTAACTTGGCAACAGTACCACGTGCTTCGATGGACAATGAGCAGCTAAAGAAAGTTTTGAAATTGAAAGATAGTCAGATGCCAATGATGAATCATCCTGTAGGATACTTCAAATAAGGATTCGCAGGAAGACTTATAAGCCGTATAAAGAAGATTTATAAGCCTATAAAAAAGAGTGACGCTATCTCTATCGGATACCGTCACTCTTTGCTTGTTATAGCGTCACTATCCTGACCGGATACCGTCACTATATTTTCTTCATTATTTCAAGAGAAATTCATCAATCGCTTTCTTGTAAGTTGCTTTATCAGCAGCTCCACGGAAAAGCTGTGGATCCCCTTTCATCGGAATGAACACAAACAATGGAATACTTGTAGCATTAAACAAAGCTGCCAGTTCTTTTTGTTTATCCACGTTAACTTTGTAGATGACAATTTTCCCTGCATATTCCTTTGCCAGTTCTTTCATGATAGGAGCTGTCTGACGGCAAGGTCCGCACCAGTCTGCATATAAATCGATGATGGCGGGCTTGTCGCCTTTGTATTTCCACTCCTTTGATTTCTCATAATCGAAGACGTCTTTCAGAAACATATCTTTGTCCATTACGACGACTTCACCGTTACCTGTTACCTCTTTTTTACCTTGATTGGATTCCCCGCTGTCATTGAAAGCGTATACAATCACGCTTACCATGACAAGGGCTACCATTACTAATACTTTCTTCATTTGTTATCTTTACCTTTTTAACTATAATGCTTTTCAATAACCCCTTGCAGCTCGCTGCTATGGATTACGCCGGAATGTCTCCAGACAGCCTCTCCGTTTTTAAATAATATAAAGGTCGGGACAGCTTGTATGCGATATTTAGTAGCCAGTTCTTCATGCTGGTCAACATCTATCTTTGCAATACGTGCTTTATCTCCTACAATTAATTTTAGTTCTTCTAAAACTGGTTTCATAGCTTTACAGGGTCCGCACCATTCTGCAAAGAAATCAACTAAAACCGGTACCGGTGACTGTATTAAATCTTCAAACTTTTCCATAATCTTTCCTTTCTTAGAGTTAAATGACAGTCATTGAAGACTGCAAATATAAATCCTATTTTATTATAATAACGAAAAAAGGTCGTTTTTGTTCATAGAATAGTCATTGTAGAGTCATCATCTTGTAATGTGAAAGAGGGAACTTTGCGTATCGAAAAATAATAGAACTATGAAATTCTTATTTATTGTTCAAGGTGAGGGGAGAGGGCACTTTACACAGGCGATCACCCTCGAAGAAATGTTATTGCGTAATGGACACGAAGTAGTGGAAGTCTTGGTGGGAAAAAGCTCGACACGTACCTTGCCGGGATTTTTCAATCGGAGCATTCACGCACCAGTGAAGCGCTTCATTAGTCCAAACTTTCTGCCTACAGCAGATAATAAGCGGGCAAATCTGACGAAAAGCTTTGCATACAATTTATTGAAACTACCGGAATATATCCGTAGTATGTATTATATAAATCAGCGGATCAGGGAGACAGGGGCGGAAGTCGTCATCAACTTCTACGAACTTTTAACCGGACTTACCTATGCACTCTTCCGCCCCTCTGTTCCGTATATTTGCGTTGGACATCAGTATTTGTTTTTGCATCATGATTTCGAGTTTCCGGATAAGAGTTCGTGTCAGTTATGGATGTTGCGTTTCTTTACCCGGATGACTGCTCTGAAATCCTCGAAGAAGCTGGCTTTATCTTTCCGGGAAATGGAGCAGGATGATAATAATCAGATAGTAACTGTCCCTCCTTTGATTCGTCAGGAAGTGACAGCTATCCGGCCGGAAGAGGGGAATTATATTCACGGATATATGGTCAATTCCGGGTTTGCCGATAGCGTGGAGCATTTTCATGCAAGGCATCCGGAAGTCCCACTAACATTTTTCTGGGATAAATCGGATACCGAGGAGGTGATACGGGTGGACGAAACATTGAGTTTCCATCAAATAGATGATGTGAAGTTTCTTAATGCTATGGCAGGTTGCAGAGCTTATGCCAGTACGGCTGGTTTCGAGTCTATTTGTGAAGCAATGTATCTTGGAAAACCAGTGTTGATGGTCCCGGCACATATTGAACAGGACTGTAATGCGTATGATGCAATGAAAGCGGGAGCAGGAATAATCAGTGATTCCTTTGACTTGCAACCGTTGCTCCGTTTTGTCGGGAAATATGCCCCGAACCGTCACTTTATTTATTGGGTTCGCAGTTGTGAACGTCGGATCATCCTGGAACTGGAGAAACTGGCAGCCTCACAATCAGAAATAACTTCAATACCAACATTTAATAATTATTTACCAATATGAAACTGAACAGAACAGATTATGTGCTTGAAAGCGCATCGGATGGTGGCTATTATGCCTGGTTGACTGTAAATATGCACTGTAACGCTTATGGAGAATCTCCGGAAGAAGCAATTCAGAATTTACAGAATATAATGAATGAAATGATTGATGAGATGTATATGGTGGAAGAGTTTATATAAATTGAAAATAGAGAATTAAAAATTGAGAAATATAATGCCAGATGGCATAACTTTTATTTCTCAATTTTTAATTCTCAACTCTCAACTTACTCAATGCTAAGTTCGTCGATGATATGAGAGGCTCCTGCGTATTTATCGATGATAAACAAGGTATAGCGGATGTCAACACAAGCGGCTCGCTGCGATGAAGGACGGAAAGCAATGTCTCCTGTTAAGCCTTCAAAGTTGCGGTCGAAAGCAGTTCCAACCAACTGACCTTTGCTGTTAAATACCGGACTACCGGAATTTCCTCCTGTATTGTCGGTGTTTACAATAAAGCAGACGGGCATTTCACCGTTTTTACCATAGCGTCCATAATCCTGGGATTTATACAGCTCTTTCAATTTTTGAGGCACTACAAATTCCCAGTTACCCTGATCTTCTTTCTCCATTACACCTTTGAGGGTGGTATGAGCATCATACACAACACCGTCAGCGGGTTCATAAGAAAGTACCTGGCCGTAGGTCAAACGTAAAGTTGAATTGGCGTCCGGATAAATAGGTGTACCTTTTTCCTGTCTCATATCCATCATGCCTTTCACCCATACTTTATGAGCAGCGTCATAGTTCTGATTTGCTTCTTTCATGGCAATGGCTGTTTTCAAGATCCCGTCGGTAATAGAATATTTGAATAATACCATCCAGTCATATCCTATTTTATACAAACTTGGTTTCTTGATAAACTTTTCAAAGTTTTTAGGATTGCCAAAAATAGAATGTTCAAAGCATGCATCGACGAAGGCATCGATACTTCCCTTGAAGCGGGAATTGATGATTTCGAAGATGTTGATTCGTTGTTCCTCCGGAATATAGTTGGCATAAGTTTTCAGCATCTCTTTGGCAACCATCCGTTCTACTTCGGGGAAGGGGACAGAAGCAAAATACTTATCAGCTTCTTGCTTTAATTTTAGCTTCGCCTCTTTTATTTGCTCTTTATCTTTTGATTTTAGAGCGGCAACCAATTCCATCGTGGAAGGGATGCGCATAAAATCAAGGGCGGTGACCAATGCTTCATTGATAGCCTGCTGATGATAGATCGCGTCACGGCGATGAGCCACAATAGAACGAATCTCATCAAAAGCTTTCTGATATGAATCATCTCCTTTTTCACGGCCACGGGCTAATAATTCCTCTTGTTGCGCACGTTTGGTATCCAGTACGTTGAGACGTACCAGTCCTTCATTCATACCGATGGCATTCTTCCAGTAGTTGGCTGATGAAGCATATTTGCTTGCATAATGAATACGTACGGCAGGATCTTTCAGCATTTGCTCCATGAGTACTTTCTGACGGGCTCCGCGTACATGCTGGCGCATGAAATTGGTCGTTTGCATCCGTTCTTCCACTTCGTCGGCAATCATATACCGCCAGTTACGTCCGGGGAATCCCATGACAAAGGTGAAATCTCCTTCCTGAACTCCGGCGAGGCTGATCTTCAGATGTTTTTTCACTTGCAGAGGAACGTTGTCTTTAGAATATTCTGCCGGTTTTCCATTCTTGTCCGCGTAAATACGGAAGAGAGAAAAGTCGCCTGTGTGACGAGGCCACATCCAGTTGTCGGTATCAGCTCCGAATTTACCGATGGAAGAAGGAGGAGCCCCTACCATACGAATATCACTGTATACTGTTTTGATGAACAGATAATATTTGTTTCCTCCATAAAAAGCCTTGAGCTCCAACTTTGTTGCAGGAGTTATTTCTATATTCTCGGCTTTGGCAAAACGTTCTGCTACGTTGCCAAGATAACTTGGAGATAGATAATTAACACCATCCGGGTCCGGATCTTTTTTCAGTTGTTCGTTGACGTAATCCGTCACATCGAGAATCCGGTCGATAAAAGTGACGGTCAATCCCGGAGTAGGGAGTTCCGCATCACGGTTCATAGCCCAGAAACCATCTGTCAGATAGTCATGTTCTACATTACTATGTTGCTGGATAGCTCCATAACCACAGTGATGGTTAGTCAGTACCAGTCCTTCGGAAGAGATAACTTCTCCCGTACATCCTCCTCCGAAGTGTACAACAGCGTCTTTTAGAGAAAGGCCATTTGCGTTGTATACTTCCTCTATCGGAATTTCGAGACCAAGTTCGCGCATGGCAACAGCGTTCTGTGCTTTCAGATCGGTTAGCATCCACATGCCTTCGTCGGCGTGGATGCTAAGAGTTGCCAGTGAAAATAGGACAAATAGGATTTGTTTTCTCATTTATTCTACGATTGTCATTTCATTGATTAGGTGTCCGCAGTTTCCTAACTTTTCCAGAATGAACAGGACATAACGGATATCCAGGTTAATACAACGTTGTAGGTTGTTGTCGAAGTTGATGTCACCGCTTAATGATTCCCAGTTGCCATCAAAAGCGCAACCGATCAGTTCTCCGTTTTCATTCAGTACCGGGCTGCCGGAGTTACCACCGGTGATGTCGTTGGTCGACAGGAAGCAGACAGGCATATCACCATTTGGCAAAGCATAGCGGCCATAATCTTTCTTTTCGATCAGTTCTTTCAGTTTGGCAGGTACAACGAATTCACGGTCTTCCGGATTTTCTTTTTCAAGAATACCTTTAGTGGTCGTATAGTAGTTGTAGTGTACGCCGTCTTTCGGATCATAAGGTTTCACGTTACCATAGGTCAGACGAATGGTAAAGTTTGCATCCGGATAAGAAGGTACAGGCAACTTCATTTCACCTAGACCACGGATATAAGTTTTGTGCAGCAAAGCTAGTTCCTGATCCATATCCTTGAGCTGGGAAGCCAGTGTATCCATCAAGTCGTATTTAGACTGGCAGTATTGTAGTGCCAGATCATTGTCAATCGCTTTCACTGAAGGCTTCTTTGTAAACTTCTCGAAGTTTGCCCGGTTGGCAAAAATAGAGTTGTCATACATATCATCAACGAATTTGTTATAATCGCCTTTATATTTCTGCTCAATAACCTTATAAATAGAAGGACGTTGGTTTGCCGGAATCATTTCAGCATATAAGGGGAACAAGGCTTTCGCTACCTTGCGGTCTACTTCATGATCGTAATCTTTGTTATGGATGCTTTCGTAAGTGCTTTCCAAGGCTTTCATGCGTGCTTCGATTACAGAATCGTTTTTCTCAAGTAATGCTTCGCGTGTTTTAGTCAACATCACATTGCCAAATTCGATAGCTCCGAAGAAAGTCTCTCTCAAACAGGTGTACTGATAGTTGAGAGGAGTTGTCTTAGCTACCAGGTCATCAATGTTCTTCACTACCGCTGCATATTCAGCATTGTTTTGTGCTTTTGCAAACTCTGCGAATTTGGCTTCTTGTGCAGCTTTTGTTCCCAATACATCATTATCGATGATGGCCTTATTCATGCCGATGGAGTTTTTCCAATAGTTGCTGGAACCCGCATACTTGTTAGCATATTGAATACGGATTTTGTCACTGGCATTCATTACCTCTTTCAGGACAGCCAAACGTGCACCACGAATACGGATACGTGGATCGTTTTCCGATTCCATACGTTCTTTTACTTCTGATACAGTCAGGTAGCGGCTCGTACTTCCGGGGAATCCCATAATCATTGCATAATCTCCTTCTTTCAATCCTTTGATAGAGATAGACAAATGTTTCTTGGTTTTCAGTGGGACGTTGCTCTCGCTGTATTCTGCAGGTTCACCATTTGCATCTGCATAAATACGGAACATGGAAAAGTCACCGGTATGACGCGGCCACATCCAGTTGTCTGTTTCACCACCAAACTTACCGATAGAAGAGGGTGGAGCGGCTACCATACGTACATCCGGATATATTTTCTTGTAGAAAAGATAGAATTTATTTCCGGCATAGAACGGAAGAGCTTGCGGAACAATTCCCTTTTTGTCTGCCAGGTCACTTTTAAAATAAAGATCATGAGCCAGCTTTTGAAGGAATATATTGCTGAATGATTCGGATTCGGTGATTTCTTTCGCCGCGATCTTGGCATTGACAATATCCGTAATATCTTCGATACGTTCGATAAATGTGAATTGCAATCCCGGAGTAGGGAGTTCTTTGTCTCTGGAAGTAGCCCAGAAACCATCAGTCAGATAATCGTGCTCAACACTACTATGTTGCTGGATGGAGGCGTAGCCACAATGGTGATTGGTCAGAATCAAACCTTCGGGTGAGATAATTTCTCCGGTACATCCGCCTCCGAATATACCTACGGCATCTTTAAGAGAAATTCCATTCGGATTATATAGGTCCTGTGCTTCCAGTTTTAATCCTTGTTTTTTCATCATGTCTATGGAGTGTTGCTGTTGCATCAGTTGCAATAGCCACATACCCTCATCCGCTTTAACGGAACATACAAAAAGCGCAGCCAGCGCTAATAGATAAAGTCTTAGTCTGTTCATTATTTAATGATAAAATTAAAATATATGATTGGTTAGTATTCAATTTTCAAATCTCCGTTCTTCAGTGCTTCCATGATATTAGCAGGCGGACGTTGATTCATCAGTTCGTTTTTCATAAAGTCCATATAAGGAGCTACATGCTTAAAGAACTGGTAATAGCCTTTGCATAAGTAATTCAATCCCGGTTCGCCTTCTGCCGTTTGGCTGAAACGATTTTTCGGGCATTCTCCGTTGCAGGCAAACAGGAACTCACATTCCTTGCATTGAGTAGGGAGAGACTGATATTTCATGTTCCCGAAATTGTGCTGACGCTCGCTATGCATCATTTCCACCAGAGTTTTACTATAAATGTTACCTAATTTATATTCGGGAAATACAAAATGGTCGCACGAATAAACATCTCCGTTGAATTCCATCACACCGGCATGACCGCAGGTCTTTGCCATTGTGCATATACCAGGCTGTTCGCCCATCCAGTTCGCCAGAGTCGAATCGAATATTTGTACATAGTACTTGCCTACATCTTCTTTCACCCATTCGTCGAAAAGAGCACAAAGGAAGTTGCCCCATTGCTCCGGAGTGATCGAAAAATCGGCAAGGGTTCCGGCTTTATTTTCTGCAAGAGAAGCGAGGTGACGACCGTCCTCATGTGAGAGAATACGTTCAACGATAGGAGCGAACTGGATATACTGACAACCGATTTCTTTGAAGAAACGATAAAAGTCTAGTGGATAGTCGGCATTGAAGTCATTAATAACTGCCATCGCATTCCATTCCACCCCATGTTTTTTCAAAAGATTGATGCCTTGCATCACTTTCACAAAAGAGGGTTTTCCCATTTTATTTTTGCGATACTCGTCATGAAACTCCTGGGGACCATCGATAGAGACTCCTACCAGCCAATTATTTTCACGGAAGAACTCGCACCATTCGTCGGTGAGCATGGTTCCGTTGGTTTGGATGCAGTTGTCGATCGTTCGTCCTCGGGCATACTTTTTTTGTAGTTCCATCGCCTTTTTATAGAAGGAGAGCGGTCGCATCAGCGTTTCTCCTCCGTGCCAGGTGAAAAGCACCTGCGGCATGGTTTGTGAGTTAATGTACTCGTCGATAAACTTTTCCAGAAGTTCATCGCTCATTACGTGTTTCAGATTGTCTTTGTATAGGTTGGCCTTTTCCAAATAGTAGCAATAATCGCATGCTAGATTACATACGGCACCTACAGGCTTTACCATTACATAAAGCGGTTTGGCAAAAGGGGCAAATGTTGATGTTTTCATGACCGCAAAATTAGATAAACTAAATGAAAAAAATAGCCTTATACCTATGTTTATAAGGATTATTAAAGAAAAGAGTCTTACAAGATTTAAATATTGATAAAATGTTTCTTTGAATTCTGAATCAGTTGTACCTTTGTACCCAGAATTTAATGAATAGATGAACGTGAATAAAATTTTGCCTTTTTTGCTTTTGCTTCCGTTTTTGGCTTCCTGCACCAGTAAGTACAAGATTGAAGGAACCTCTTCAGTGAATAGTCTGGATGGAAAGATGTTGTATCTTAAGTCCCTTCGTGATGGAGAGTGGGTG
Organism: Bacteroides sp. LFL-34; assembly: GCF_027257075.1. Taxonomy (NCBI): domain Bacteria; kingdom Pseudomonadati; phylum Bacteroidota; class Bacteroidia; order Bacteroidales; family Bacteroidaceae; genus Bacteroides; species Bacteroides sp. LFL-34. The sequence goes on from NZ_JAPQKZ010000026.1 coordinate 55,630, forward strand.
AAGCTGGATTCAGCTGAAGTAGTGCATGGTCTGTTCTCAATGAAAGGGAAAATAGATTCCGTACAGATGGTGACACTTTATATGGATGAAGAAAGCATTATGCCGATTGTGTTGGAAAGTGGGAAGATAACTGTTACCATTAGCAATACGGACCTCAAGGCAGTCGGAACATCTTTAAATAATGCACTGTACGAGTTTATCAGCAAAAGAAACCAATTGGAAGAAAGCATTGGTGAACTGGAGCAGAAGGAAACCCGTATGGTACTGGATGGAGGCGATCTGGATGAGATTCACGGTCAGTTGGTGGTGGAAGGAGACTCACTGATGAAAGCGATGAATCAGTATGTGAAAACGTTCATCTCCGATAATTACGAAAATGTGCTGGGACCCAGTGTGTTTATGATGCTCTGCAGCTCTTTGCCCTATCCCATTATGACTCCGCAGATTGATGATATAATCAAGGATGCTCCTTATTCTTTTAAAGATAATAAGCTGGTTAGAGAGTTTCTGTCTAAAGCAAGAGAAAACATGAAGTTGATAGAAGAACATCAACGATTGGAACAAAATGCTTCAACAAATAAGTAATACTTGAGTTTTTTGTGTATTTTTGCACAAAACTCAAGTAAAGTGAAAACGACTACTGTTTCGGTATACGCCGCTTTCTTTTTTATTTTAGTCTTATCGGTTTCTTGTCATAGAGATTCGGAGGTCCCTGATGCGGCATTCCAGAGGATTGAAATGTGCATGGAATCTCTTCCGGATACAGCTCTGTATCTATTAAAGTCAATACCTCATACTGAAAAATTGCGTGGAAAGTTGCAGGCGGATTATGCACTTTTATTGACGCAGGCGATGGATCAGAACTATGTGAAGTTTACTTCTGACTCATTGATTGCACTGGCGCTGAATTACTATACTGTAGAGCGTGGTGACTCTGTTACGCGTGCTAAAGCGCAGTATTATTATGGAAGAGTGCTGCGTGAATTGGGCAAAGATGAAGAGGCTTTGACGTTTTTATCTTCGGCAAAAGGAAATGTTCGGGAATATTCAATGTTGTAAGATGTTTGCAATGGCTACTGATGAGATAGGGATGATTAACCGGAAAAAGAAATTGTATCAGGAGTCGTTGAAGAATTTTCGGGAGTCATATACGATCTATGAAGAGTTGAAAGATTCTTTGAGTCTTGTCAGAGCCGGGCAAAATATAGGCCGGGCTTATTTGTTTCAGAATAAATGGGATAGCTGCTATTTCTATTATACTTACGCTTTAGAACTAGCCAGGGAAAAGCAATATCCGTCTGAAGTTTCCATTTTACATGAGTTGGGGATACTGTACCGTTCCATGGGAGAACTGAAAAAGTCAGAACGCTATTTTCTTGCAGCTTATGAAAAAGAAACGGATGAAGAAAGGAAATACGTGGAGTGTATGTCTCTCGGCTATTTGTATATACAGATGGGCGATGCAGAGAATGCCCGGAAATATTTTAAGATGAGTATCAATTCTTCTAAAGAATATACCCGTATTGACGCATATAACAATTTATACTTTCTTGAAAAAGATATTGATAATTTTGAAGAAGCGATTATCTACCATGAAAAAGCGGACTCTATCGTGAATGTATTGGATGAAGTCGATTCGCAGGAGTTGATAACAGAACTGCAAAAGCAGTACGAGAACGAGAAACTCCGGAATGATAATCTACAACTGAAAGTGGACCGTACAGTTTTTATATTTTGCGGTACGGTTATTTTCCTGATTGTGGCCTTCTATATGTGTTATTACTACTACAAAAGTAAAAATCACAGGAAGAAGATTGCCGAAATCGAATCCCAGATTAGAGATAATGAAGAGGAGATAAAGCGATACCAGCAGGAGATGGAAGAAATCCAGGAGTTGAAAGATCAAGTACTGGAAGAGAACCGCATACTGGAAGAAAATCGAATGAAGGTAGGCGAGTTGAATGGAAAGATTGTACTTCTAAGTATGCAGAACAAAACCTTATCGGGACTGTTGAAAGAACTGGGAGGAGAATTAACTGTCGGACCCTCTTCTGAACAGTACATATCCGCTTTTCGTCTGCTGCTTGCTATCAAAGAGGGAACATTAAGAGGTAAATTGTCTAATGGAGAACGCTATAAATTGTTTAGCCTGTTTGATTTTCTCTATTCTAATTACGTTACCCGGTTGCTTGACAAAACTCCTTTATTAACTAAACATGATCTTGAGATCTGTTGCTTTCTTAAATTTGGACTGACCAATGAAGAACTGGCGCGTATTTTTCAGACCTCTTCCGATTCTGTTACCAAAGCAAAAGGAAGGCTGAAAGGTCGATTAGGCATTTCTCCACAAGAAGATTTGAATGTGTTTTTAAGGGATTTTTGATAAATAAAAAATGAATTGTCCGGGTCATTAATAGAACGCTAATCTGTATTTGATTGAAATGTAAGTGCTTACGAAAAATCAGGCGCACTGATTTTGTCCGGGTGACTTTTTTTGTGTTTTCGGATGCATGCTGTACTTTTGACACAACAAAAACCAAATAGCTATATGAAAAATCCTAATGAATTATCTGCCGCCTCTTCTTTGAGAGGTGACGAATTGCAGTTAATAGAACAAAAAGCCAGCATTGTTGTCGGAATAGCAAATTCTCGCACCAGGTTACGGATAGGAATTCTATTAAGTAAATATTCAGAGTATCAGGTGGATTATATATCCTCCGAGAGTGAGATCGGTAAACTGATTGAAGAAGCCGACTTGATTATTGGTGCGGGGATTACCGCTTACGAAGGGGTATTGCACCGAAAGCCGGTGATTGTAGTGGGTGATTATGGCTTGGGAGGTCTGGTTACTCCGGATACATTCCGCAAGCATTATAACAATCGGTTTAGAGGGAAGATTAATGGTGTCAGAAATGAATCTTTCTCATTAGAGAATTTAGAAAAGGAAATTTATAAAAGTTTTAATTTGACTTTTCAAGAATTACAAATGATGTCAAACCAAACCATAACCTTGCAAAACATCTAAATATCTGAATTTCTTAATTTAATAGTTTGATGCATAAAACTGGTTAGGAATATGGGGGTGCGTGAGCATCCCCATATTTATATAAGATTATGTACTGACTATCGGTCTTGATCTTCGTTTTTCACCATTCCCTTGTATTGTTCCGGCAGGGCGCTTTCAACCGCAGCGTAGGCCTCTGCCATGGTTGCCTTGATATTTTCCATTCCTTTCCCTTTGGGAGGAATAGGCTCGTGAATAGTCAGAATCATGCGATGACGGTGTATCCATTTGCCTGTGCGTGGCAGAATCTCGAATGAGCCGTCAATGGTGACGGGTACAACCGCCAACTGTAAATCATCAGCCAACTGGAAAGCGCCTTTCTTAAAGTATCCCATGTGTCCTGTAAATGTACGCGCTCCTTCAGGAAAGACTACGAGAGAAACCCCGTCTTTCAATGAGTCTTTTGCCTGCCGGATTGTTTCCAATACTTTTTTAGGACCAGATCTGTCTACAAAGATATGTCCTGCACTTTCACAGGCTTTTCCTACAAACGGCAGTTTGCGCAGGCTTTTTTTCATCATCCACTTAAAGTTTCTTCCGATGAAGCCGTAAATAAGGAAAATATCAAATGAACCCTGATGGTTAGGTACGAAAATATAGGAAGTCTTGTCATGCAACTTTTCACGTCCCTCAATCTTCACGGGAATCAATAGAAACAGACAAATTAATTGTGACCAAATCTTCCCCGGATAATATCCCCAGATGTGGGCTCCTCCCAAGAGAGAACCTACAATAGTGACGATTGCCGTGAGGATGGTCAACACTAATAAAATAGGCAAAGCGATGCAAATCTGATAAATATAATACAGTATCTTCATAGGGTTGGATTTTTATCCTGCAAATATACATGATTATTGGTAAAAAAGAGAGGCAGATGTGATATAATCTTTTTGATTGTGTTATTTTTGCCTCTTGTTATTAGAGATAGTTACAAAATTATGATACGTATATTACATACTGCCGACTGGCATCTGGGACAAACCTTTTTTGGTTATGATCGCACGGAAGAACATGGAGTATTCCTGAATTGGCTGGCAGAAGAAATTCGTCAGAAAGAGATTGATGCATTGATTATAGCCGGAGATGTTTTTGATGTTTCCAACCCTTCCGCAGCATCCCAAAGCATGTATTATCAGTTTATTTATCGGGTGACAGCAGAGAATCCGTATTTGCAGATTGTCATTGTTGCCGGCAATCATGATTCGGCAGCACGCCTGGAGGCTCCTTTGCCTCTGTTGCAAGCTATGCGGACGGAAGTCAGAGGGGTAGTTCGCAAGCTCGAAGGCGGAGAAATCGATTATGACCATTTGACTGTGGAACTGAAGAACCGGAAAGGGGAAGTGGAATTGCTTTGCATGGCAGTTCCTTTTCTGCGTCAGGGAGATTATCCGGCCGTGCAAACGGAAGGCAATCCGTATGCGGAGGGAGTTCGCGAACTTTATGCACAACTTTTGCAAAGGCTATGGAAGCGAAGGACGGAGAATCAGGCGATTCTTGCCATCGGTCATTTGCAGGCTACAGGATCGGAAATTGCAGAGAAGGATTATAGCGAGCGTACCGTGATTGGTGGGCTGGAGTGCGTATCTCCGGAAACTTTTTCCGAACAGATAGCTTATACGGCATTGGGACATATACATAAAGCGCAGCGAGTGTCCGGAAGAGAGAATGTGCGGTATGCCGGAAGTCCCATTCCGATGTCTTTTGCCGAGAAACATTATCATCATGGAGTCGTGATGGTGACTTTCGACGGAGGTTGTGCGGTGGACATTGAACGGTTGGAATGCCCGAAATTAATACCTTTGTTGAGTGTCCCGAACGGAGAACCTGTTTCACCGGAAGCCGTCTTGGAAGCCTTGAAGGAACTACCCGAGACAGAAGCCGTAGCCCCATATCTGGAAGTAAAGGTATTGTTGGAGGAACCGGAACCCATGCTTCGGCAGGAGATTGAAGATGCACTGGCAGATAAAAACTATCGGTTGGCGCGTATTGTTTCTACCTATCGCACTGAAACTGGAAATACGACGAAAGAAAATGAAAACTGGAAGAGGGGGTTGCAGGAAATGTCTCCCTTGCAGATTGCACAGTCTGCCTTTGAGAAGATTTATCAGGTGGAAATGCCTGTAGAACTGACAGGTTTGTTTGAAGAGGCCTATTTGGCTGCTACCCGTAAAGAAGAGGAGGAAGAAGAATGAAAATACTAGCTATACGATTGAAGAATCTGACCTCGATAGAAGGAACGGTAGAAGTGGATTTTATGGCAGAACCATTACATTCTGCAGGTATCTTTGCCATTTCAGGACCTACCGGTGCAGGTAAGTCTACTTTATTAGATGCCTTATGCCTGGCATTGTATGATAAGGCTCCCCGCTTTGCTACTTCAGTGGAAAATGTGAACCTGGCAGATGTGGGAGACAATCAGATTAATCAGTCTGATGTTAGAAATTTGCTGCGCCGGGGGACAAGTGATGGTTATGCGGAAGTCGATTTTTTAGGTATTGACGGACGGCGTTACCGTTCTCGTTGGTCGGTGAGGCGGACAAGAAACAAGATAAACGGTTCTTTGCAGTCACAAACGCTGGAAGTGAAAGAACTGGATACGGAGAAAGAATTTCAAGGTACCAAGAAAGAGTTGTTGATTCAGTTGGTGGAGTTGGTTGGCCTGACGTATGAACAGTTCACCCGTACAGTATTATTGGCACAAAATGATTTTGCTACATTTCTGAAATCAAAAGGGGCGGCAAAAGCAGAATTACTGGAGAAGTTGACAGGAACCGGTGTGTATTCCCGGATTTCTCAAGAGGTCTATGCCCGGAATAAGGCGGCACAAGAAGAGGTGACCTTGATTCAGAATCGGATGAATGTGATCGAATTGATGCCGGAAGAAGAGCTGCTTGCTCTGCAAAAAGAGAAAGAACTATCGACTGAAAAGCGTGCGGCAGGGATTAAACTGCTGGCAGAACAGAATGAACAACTGAATGTGGTTCGTTCATTAAAAATACAGGAAGAACTTTGTAAGAAAAAGCAGCAGGAAGAACAGGAGGAACAGGCTAGGGAGAAAGTTCTGCAGGGTGCATTGGCTTCCCAAGAGGAAGGATTGGTGCATTTTAAGGCACAATGGGAGGCCATACAGCCGGACTTGAAGAAAGCACGTCAATTGGATGTACAGATACAGTCTCAACAAAGCAGCTATATACAGTCGCAGCAGATTTTACAAGCGGCTAACAGGCAGGTGGCGGAGCAGGAACAAAAAATGCGAGTGGCTGCGGAACAATTACAGGTGTCTTATTCTTCTCTGAACCGCTTATTAAGCCATGTAGGGATAGAAGAAGCACTGCAACTTGAACAGGTGGAAGAGATTCTACGGCAAGAAGAAAGTAAACTGGTTGCCGCTACCAGTACGAATGAGGAACGTTTGTTGCGCTTAAATTCTTTCGGATATCCGTTATTGGCCGAAGAACAGGTGAAGTTGCAAAAAGAGTTGACTCGTCAGCAGAATATCCGGCAATTAACGGAAACGCAGACGAAAGCAAAGACGGAAATAGAAAGACTGGAGAAAGAAGTGGCCAATTGTCTGAAACAATTGACGGAGCAAGAAACCGCATTGAAAGTTACTCAACGTCTTTACGAAAATGCACGTATGGCAGTGGGAAAAGACGTGAAAGCATTGCGCCGGCAATTACAGGAAGGGGAGGCTTGTCCGGTTTGCGGTAGCACAGCGCATCCTTATCATCAGGAACAGGAGGTGGTAGATACTCTTTTCCGGAGTATAGAGCAGGAGTATAATGTAGCATCAACCAACTATCAGCAGATGAATAACCGGAGCATTGCTCTGCAACGTGATTTGGCGCATCAAAAAACGGTGGACGGACAGATCGCGGAACAGTTGGCAGCATTATATAAAGCAGGGATTGAAGCCGGAAACGAAGAGCAAATACAACACCGTTTGGCGGAACTGGCAATACGTATTTTGGAATATCGCAATCTTTATGCAGAATGGCAGCGCAGCGATGAAGAAATTAAAAAGATGCGTGCACATTGTGAAGCCCTCCGTGAGAATGTTTCTCTCTGTCGTTTGGCTATGCAGAAAGTATCGTCTGCCAAAGAACAGCTGGTAATCTTACAGAATGCTGCTTCGGCCGAACTAAAGAGATTTGAAGTGATAGAGAAAGCGCTGAATGTGCTTCGTCAGGAACGTTCGCAGCTATTGAAAGGAAAAAGTGCGGATGAAGCGGAAGCTGCCGTAGCAAAAAGAGAGAAAGAACTGAATCTCGCTTTGGAGAAAGCACGTAAAGAAGTAGAGGCGGTACACAACCGGCTTTCCGGTTTGCAAGGAGAGATGAAGCAAATTGCACTAGCTATAGGAGAGTTGCAGGAACAGTATAAAAAGATAGAGTCTCCCGAACTGCTTCCCGAAATAATAAAGAAGCAACAGGAAGAAAACCTGAATATAGAACGTGCCCTTTCTACTATGGAAGCCCGCCTGCTACAACAAGCAAAGAATAAACTGACTGTGGAACAGATTGCGAAGGAACTGGCAGAGAAACAAACTGTTGCCGAACGTTGGGCAAAATTGAATAAACTGATTGGCAGTGCGGATGGAGCGAAATTTAAAGTGATTGCTCAAAGTTATACTTTGAATTTGTTGCTGCTTCATGCCAATCAACATTTATCCTATCTCTCTAAACGCTATAAGCTGCAACAGGTACCCGATACGTTGGCACTTCAGGTAATAGATTGCGATATGTGTGATGAAATACGGACCGTGTACTCTCTTTCAGGAGGTGAATCGTTCCTGATTTCTTTGGCACTGGCTTTAGGTTTGTCTTCCTTGTCAAGTAATAATCTGAAAGTTGAATCTCTTTTTATTGATGAAGGTTTCGGCTCTTTGGATGCGGAAAGTTTGCGTACAGCGATGGAAGCATTGGAACAATTACAGATGCAGGGGCGGAAAATAGGAGTAATCTCTCATGTGCAGGAGATGAGTGAACGGATTTCTGTTCAGGTGCAGGTACATAAGAAAGTGAATGGAAAAAGTGTGCTTACCGTGGTGGGGTAAGCACACTCCTTACTACTTAGTATGAATTATTCAGGTTGGATTCTTTTACATTAATTCGTTCAGTTCGCTTAAATTCTTTTTGATTTCGTGGATACGATTTAAGAACTTCTTGCGGTAAATCCATAAGATCAATCCCAGTCCTCCGCCCCATAACAGGATGAAGAAAGCGATCATCCCCATTCCATATTGCCACACTTGCCAGTAGATAAATGAAAGTATAGCCAGGACCAGGAGAAAGGCAATAGCAATCAATCGTTCCCTGATGGTCCATCGATGGATACGGTTCACGCGGCTGATTACTTCTACCAAAGGCATCTCGTCTATTTGTGTCCGTTGGAGGAAACGGGTGGTGACGATATCCCAGCAAAGGGCAGGAATCCATGCGAAAATGATAATGATATAGATCGGGTTCAATCTGTTGTGCAACAGTACCTCCGCTAAAAATAAGATCAGTATCGGCAGAGAAATCAGAATAAGCTTGATGTTCAGTCTGGCAATGGCATGGATACCTTTGTCCGCATGCCTTATCAGCTTTTCAAGCTCTTCTTCTTTGATGAACTCTTTGTCTTTCAAGTGTTCATCCAGGGCATTCCAAGATTTTTTAAGTTCTTCCAGTTCCATATATCTTATTCCTCCTTTTTCATTCTTTTAAGTTTGTCTTTGATGCGACTTAGTTTGGTCGCTACATTGGTAACCGTCAGTCCGGTGATTTCTGCTATTTCCTCGTAACTTTTGTCTTCGAGATAAAGCAGGATAATTGATTTGTCGAGTTGTCCCAGTTGGTTAATCATCTGATAAAGCTGTTTCAACATTTCGTTGATCGGGTCGTGTGCTTCTATGGCCCAGTCGGTATCTCTGGTGAGGCTGACTATTTCCGGCACATTCTTTTCTTTACGATAGAAGCTGATACAGGTGTTGAGGGCAATACGGTAAATCCAGGTGGAAACCTTACATTCTTTTCTGAATTTGGGATAGGCTTTCCAAAGGTTCAATACCACATCCTGATACAGATCATTGAGAGGAGCATTGGGATTGGCATACAGATAGCATACCTTGTAGATCACCCGTTCATATTCGCGGATCACCGACAAAAACTCTTGTTCAATAGGGGCGCTAACCTCTGCTGTTTGTTCTCTCATGGAATCTATGATTACTTTTCTGGTTAGTTAGTCGTGAGAAAAGGAGAAAAATCACAGGGGAATAAGGACTATTGGAGATTAGCTGCCAGAAACTTACACATTTCTTCGATACTTTTTCCCCGACGGCGGGCATAATCTTCCAATTGGTCTTCTCCAATCTTTCCGACGGAGAAGTATTCGGAAGCCGGGTGTGAGAACATAAGCCCGCAAACAGAAGCGTGCGGGTACATAGCTCCGTTTTCGGTCAGCGAAATGCCTATCTGCTTCATGTCCAACAGTTCATCCAGCAGGAAGTTGACAGATTGATCCGGTAAAGACGGGTAGCCGACAGCAGGACGAATGCCCTGATACTTTTCGACCAGTAAGTCCGCTATGCCTAAATTCTCGTCTTTGGCATATCCCCACGCTTCTTTGCGCACATATTCATGCATCTTTTCTGTTGCTGCTTCTGCCAGTCGGTCGGAGAGGGTTTGGACAAGCAGGTGTTTATAAGGGTCCTGTTCGTACAATCCTTCCATGTCCGCATCAATGGAAGAGGCAAAAGCACCGATGGTATCCGGGATGCCGGAAGAGATCGGGCGGATAAAGTCACTTAGACAAAGAAAAGGACTACCGTCTCTTTTCGGCGTTTGCTGGCGCAGTAAAGGAAAAGTGATGAACCGGTCTTTTTCTTTCTCAATAATCAGGTTATCCCCGTCAGAGTTTGCCTTGCAAAGCTTGAAGATGGTCTTTACTTCATAATCCCGGTCAAGCAGATCGAGCATCCGGTTGGCCTCTTTGAATAGCTGCATTGCTTCGGAAGCTTTATTACGTTCTTCTTCCGGGAAAGTTGTCAGCCACGAAGCACGGCAGGCATCACATCCGTGAATGTTGGCGATGGCTGCAAAACGTGGCTGGAACCCCCATGCATGGAAAAAGTAAATCCAGTTGATGTAGGGAGTGACTGTATGTATTTTATAAGATAAAATGGTACTCATAGGCTTGTTGAAGGCGAGCTGCTGTTTATCTGAATCTTAATTCCTGTCCGCGATAAGTCTCGTCTATTTCTCCGTTGTTATATAACAGATGTCCGTTTACAAATGTTTTCTCTACTTTCCAGTCGAATGTGTGTCCCTCTAATGGGCTCCATTTACATTTGCTTAGAATACAATCGGTTGTTACAGTCCATTCGCTTCCGGGACGGACTAATACCAGGTCAGCCTGATAGCCTTTGCGAATGAATCCTCTGTTTTGTATCTCATACATCTGCGCAGGAGCATGAGCCATCTTTTCTACTACTTTTTCGATAGTAAACACTCCTTTTTCTGTCAACTCCAACATGCTGACGAGTGAGAACTGAATCATCGGCATTCCGGACATTGCTTTTAAGGCACCGCCTTCTTTTTCGCTAAGTAAATGTGGGGCATGATCTGTGGCAATAGCATCAATCAAACCGCTATTGACAGCCTCTCGCAAAGCTTTCCGGTCTTGCGCTGTCTTAATGGCAGGGTTGCATTTGATGCGGGCACCCAGTGTCTGGTAGTCCTCTTCCGTAAAGAGCAGATGAGAAACACAGGCTTCTGCCGTGATCTTTTTTTGTACCAAAGGTACATTAGAAAACAGGCTCAACTCTTTAGCTGTGGAAATATGCATGATGTGCAGGCGGGCGTTTGTCTCACGTGCCAACTGCACTGCCAGTTCGGATGAACGATAGCAAGCTTCTTCCGAACGAAGGAGCGGATGAAGAGCCAAAGGTACGTCGTCTCCGTATTCTTTCTTATATTTATCCGTGTTTTCTTTGATAATTCCCTGATCTTCGCAATGAGCAGCGATGAGCAGATCGGTTCCACCGAATATATTACGCAGACTGGCCATCCGGTCTACCAGCATATTGCCGGTGCTTGAACCCATAAATAACTTCACTCCACAAACCCGGTGTTTATCCAGTTGTGCAAACTGGGTATAGTTATTATTCGTTGCTCCGAAATAGCAGGAATAGTTGACTGCTGACTTTTCACCCAACAGAACAAATTTTTCCTCCAAAGCCTCCAATGTGGTAGTTTGCGGATTGGTATTGGGCATATCCATGATAGAGGTGACACCTCCTGCTGCCGCAGCACGACTTTCTGTGGTGATATCTGCCTTATGAGTCAGTCCGGGATCGCGGAAATGCACATGTTCGTCGATGGCACCCGGCAAAAGATAACACCCGGTTGCGTCTATTATCTCGTCGCAGGGGGCAGTTGCGTTTTCTCCGCCAACCAATATTTCGGCTATCTTTTCATTCTCGATTACTACTGAACCCAGAACTTTTCTTCCTTCGTTGACAACAACGGCGTTTTGAATCAGTGTACGTTTCATTTCTTTTGTGGGAATTTATGGAACCAACTATTTACTTTTAATTTTATCACACCAAATATGGCTTCTCCAAAGATGCTGCTATTCATTTTAGAAGTCCCTAATTCACGATTAATGAAGATAACGGGAACCTCGATAATTTTGAAACCACACTTGTAAGCAGTGAATTTCATTTCAATCTGAAAGGCATATCCTTTGAAGCGAATATGATCTAAATCGATTGTTTCCAACACCTGGCGGCGGTAGCAAACAAATCCGGCAGTGGTGTCATGTACAGGTATTCCGGTGATAAACCGCACATATTTAGAGGCAAAGTATGACATCAATACCCGTCCCATCGGCCAATTCACTACATTCACTCCGCTGACATAACGGGAACCGATGGATACATCTCCTCCTTGTTCCGAACAAGCCTGATACAAACGGGGTAAATCATTCGGATTATGACTGAAGTCTGCATCCATTTCAAAAATATACTCGTATGCGTGTTCCAGTGCCCATTTAAATCCAGTAATGTAGGCAGTACCCAGTCCCAGTTTTCCTTTACGTTCTATCATGAAAAGCTGTTCGGGAAATTCTTGTTGCAGTTTTCTTACGATGGCTGCCGTTCCGTCCGGAGAGCCGTCTTCTATGACCAGAATATGGAATACTTGGGGAAGGCCGAAAACGGCACGGATGATATTTTCTATGTTCTCCCGTTCATTATAGGTGGGGATAATTACAATGCTATCCGATGTCTGCATATAGATACTATAAAATTTAGAAACAAAAGTAGTTCTTTTTCCTTTAGTTATAGCTGAACTAAGGAAAATTTAACGTGTTTCATGCCCCATGCGGAATAAGACGGCAGATACCTTATTATAATACTTCTGTTCTTTGGGTGCATACTCCCAATCTTTTTTGTAATTTTGCGGGGAAATTTTATAGGTATGACAATAACTGAGTTGCAACAACAATATGCTGCCCATCCCAATATGGCAGTAATGAAGCGCTTGTTGAAGGACACTTCCGTTCAGACTGTTTTTTGCGGAGGACTGTGTGCATCCGCCGCTTCTCTTTTTTCTTCTGTACTGGTGCAAGAGGGTGGTTGCCCGTTTGTATTTATTTTAGGTGATCTTGAAGAAGCCGGATATTTCTATCACGACTTGACGCAGATATTGGGTACGGAAAGAGTATTGTTCTTTCCATCTTCATTCCGTCGCTCCATCAAGTATGGACAAAAAGATGCGGCCAATGAGATTTTGCGTACAGAAGTACTTAGCCGCTTGCAAAAGGGGGAAGAGGGATTATGTATCGTTACGTACCCGGATGCATTGGCGGAGAAAGTGGTGTCGCGCAAGGAATTGAGTAATAAAACGCTGAAGCTGAATGTAGGAGAGAAAGTGGATACCACTTTCATCACCGATGTGTTGCATAGTTATGGTTTTGAATATGTAGACTACGTATATGAGCCGGGACAATATGCTGTTCGCGGTAGTATTATCGACGTTTTCTCTTTTGCTTCGGAATATCCTTATCGCATCGATTTCTTTGGTGATGAAGTGGAAAGTGTTCGTACCTTTGAAGTGGAGTCTCAATTATCCCGTGAGAAGAAAGATGGAGTGTCTATCGTTCCCGATTTGGCGGTGACAGGAGATGTAACGACTTCTTTTCTGGATTTTATCCCGAAAGAGACTACCTTGGCGATGCGCGATTTTCTTTGGTTGCGCGAGCGAATCCAGGTGGTACACGATGAGGCGCTGACTCCACAGGCAATAGCCGTTCAGGAGGCCGAAGAGAATGGTGGCATTACATTGGAAGGGAAATTGATAGACGGCAGCGAGTTTACTGTACGGGCACTCGATTTCCGCCGGTTGGAATTTGGTAATAAACCGACCGGAACGCCCAATGCCAGCGTTACTTTCAATACATCTGCCCAGCCTATCTTTCATAAGAATTTCGATCTGGTAGCTTCTTCTTTTAAGGATTATCTGGAAAAAGGCTATTCGCTTTATATCTGCAGTGACAGCATGAAGCAAACAGATCGTATCAAAGCTATTTTTGAAGATCGGGGTGATAAGATTAATTTTACTCCCGTAGAACGTACCATTCACGAAGGTTTTGTAGATAACACACTGCGGCTCTGTATCTTCACAGACCATCAGTTGTTTGATCGTTTTCATAAATATAATCTGAAAAGTGATAAAGCCCGTTCGGGAAAAGTGGCACTATCCTTGAAAGAACTGAATCAGTTCACTCCGGGAGACTATGTGGTGCATACGGATCATGGTATCGGACGTTTTTCCGGCTTGGTACGTATTCCGAATGGTGACACTACGCAAGAGGTTTTGAAACTGGTGTTTCAAAATGAAGATGTGGTGTTCGTCTCTATTCATTCCCTGCATAAGGTTTCCAAATATAAAGGTAAAGAAGGAGAGGCTCCCCGGCTTAACAAATTAGGTACAGGTGCATGGGAGAAACTGAAAGAACGTACGAAGAGTAAAATCAAGGACATTGCCCGCGATTTGATAAAATTGTATTCGCAGCGTCGTCAGGAAAAAGGTTTCTCTTACAGTCCCGATAGTTTCTTGCAGCGTGAGCTGGAAGCATCCTTTATTTATGAAGATACACCGGATCAGAGTAAGGCGACGATTGATGTCAAGGCAGATATGGAAAGTGACCGCCCGATGGACCGTCTAGTCTGTGGCGATGTAGGATTTGGAAAAACAGAAGTTGCGATTCGTGCGGCTTTCAAAGCTGTTGCCGATAATAAACAAGTAGCCGTTCTGGTTCCGACAACAGTACTTGCTTACCAGCATTTTCAGACTTTCCGTGAACGTCTGAAAGGCTTGCCGTGTCGGGTGGAATATTTAAGCCGCGCACGTACTGCCGCACAGACCAAAGCTGTATTGAAGGGATTGAAAGATGGAGATGTCGGTATTCTGATAGGTACCCACCGTATCTTGGGAAAAGATGTCCAGTTTAAAGACTTGGGATTGTTGATTGTGGACGAAGAACAGAAATTCGGTGTCTCTGTCAAAGAAAAGCTGCGCCAGTTGAAAGTGAATGTGGATACACTGACTATGACTGCTACTCCAATTCCCCGTACCCTTCAATTTTCATTGATGGGTGCACGCGACTTGAGTGTGATTTCTACTCCGCCACCCAACCGCTATCCGATTCAGACCGAAGTGCATACTTTTAATGAAGAAGTGATAACGGATGCCATCAATTTTGAGATGAGCCGCAACGGTCAAGTCTTCTTTGTCAATAACCGGATTGCGAACTTGCCGGAATTGAAAGCGATGATCGAACGTCATATCCCGGATTGCCGTGTAGCGATTGGACATGGACAGATGGAACCGACAGAGCTGGAGAAGATTATTCTGGATTTTGTCAACTACGACTATGATGTACTCTTGGCAACTACAATCATCGAAAGTGGTATTGATATTCCGAATGCCAACACTATCATTATCAATCAGGCGCAAAACTTTGGATTGAGTGATCTCCATCAGATGCGTGGACGGGTAGGACGTAGTAATAAAAAAGCTTTTTGTTATCTGCTGGCTCCTCCGTTAGGTAGTTTGACAGCCGAAGGAAGGCGACGTCTTCAAGCAATTGAAAACTTTAGTGATTTGGGAAGTGGCATTCATATCGCCATGCAGGATTTGGATATTCGTGGAGCCGGAAATCTGCTTGGAGCCGAACAAAGCGGATTTGTTGCCGATTTGGGATATGAGACATATCAGAAAATTCTTACTGAAGCTGTCCATGAGTTAAAGACAGACGAGTTTGCAGAACTGTATGCGGATGAAATCAAGGGCGAAGGACAAATTAGTGGAGAAGAGTTTGTAGACGAGTGTCAGGTAGAAAGCGACCTCGAACTATTGTTGCCTGCCAACTACGTAACAGGCAGCAGCGAACGTATGTTGCTCTATCGCGAACTGGATGGACTGACATTGGACAAAGATGTGGAAGCTTTCCGTGCTCGTCTGGAAGACCGCTTCGGACCGGTTCCCCGGGAAACGGAAGAACTACTCCGTATTGTGCCTCTACGCCGTCTTGCAGCCCGTTTGGGTGCAGAGAAAATCTTCCTGAAAGGTGGGCGGATGACCTTGTTTTTTGTTTCCAATCCGGATAGTCCGTTCTATCAAAGTAAGGCTTTTGGTAAAGTGATAGACTATATGATGAAATATACTCGTCGTTGTGATTTGCGTGAACAGAACGGCAGACGGAGTATGCTGATTAAGGATGTTACTAATGTGGAAACGGCGGTCAGTGTGTTGCAGGAGATTGTGGCTTTGCCGGTAAAGGAAGCATAAATGAGTTGAAGATGCTATCATTGGCAACAACTCATTACTATGTAGCTTTTATTTCTTTCTCTTACCTATATTATTTTTTCGATTGACTAATGAGTTTTCGTTTGACAGTTGTTGAACTATCGTTTGACTATTGTCAAACGAAAACTTACTAGGTAATCAAATACATATCAATTGGAGAGCGCTAACTTAAAAGTAGCCAATAAGATCACAAGTTATAATTGATTCATAATCATGCCTTATGCTTGATTTATAATTTATTTCATTCTATCTTTTTCCTTTCCCTCTTTCCATGTCCTTTCTTTTTCCGTATAACTTGTCTATCAAATCTGAACGTCCGATACGTCTCAACTCATTGATGATGTTTTTTCGTTCTTCCGGTTTGTACCAGAAAAAGAATTGGCGTTGTGCAAGTTTCTCCCGTTGGGTTTTGGCACTGAATATCGGTTCTAGCGTGTATGGATGGAATCCGCTATACCAGGCTTCGGTAGCCACTGTCATCGGAGTAGGAGTGAAGTCCTGCACTTGTTCCAGGTGGAAGTCCAGACGTTTGGTGATAACGGCAAGTTCCGCCATGTCTTCTTCATTGCATCCGGGATGCGAAGAGATAAAATACGGAATCAGTTGTTGACGCAGATTTTCTTCCCGGTTAATGCGGTCGAATATCTTTTTGAATGTTTCAAATTGCTCAAAAGAAGGTTTGCGCATTATAGATAATACCCGGTCACTGGTATGCTCCGGAGCCACTTTTAACCGGCCACTCACATGATTGACTATCAATTCACGGGTATATTCGGCAGTGCTACGGTTGGTAGTTTCATCTTTGCTTTGATGAAGTAACAGGTCATAGCGTACACCGCTACCGATAAACGATTTTTTGATTCCGGACAAGGCATCTACTGCACGGTAAATATCCAGTAGGGGACGATGATCTGTATTTAGATTCGGGCAAACTTTCGGGTGAATACATGACGGTCGTTTGCACTTCTTGCAAATAGCTTCATCTTTCCCTTTCATCTGATACATATTAGCGGAAGGACCGCCCAAATCACTTAAATATCCTTTGAAATCGGGTAATTGAATAACCTCTTTTACCTCTTTCAGTATAGACTCTTTGCTTCGACTGACAATAAACTTTCCCTGATGGGCGGAAATGGTACAGAATGCACAACCACCAAAACATCCCCGATGAATGTTGATGGAAAATTTAATCATATCGTATGCCGGAATCCGTTTTCCTTTATATTTGGGGTGAGGCAGACGGGTATATGGTAAATCAAACGAATGATCGAGGTCTTTCTGGCTCATCGGAGGATAGGGAGGATTGACTACGACTATCTTATTCCCTACTGCTTGTGTGATTCGTGAAGCCGAATATTTGTTGGATTCTTCTTCGATATGTCGGAAGTTACTAGCCTGTTTCTTTTTATCTGCCAAACATTCTTCGTGTGAATAAAGTTGAAGGTCATCTTCGGCAGATGTCCATTCTGTTGCACGACAAAGATAGGCTGTCTGGGGCACAGATCCGATAATTGTTCTAAATTTGCTACTTGTCAGTACAGGTTCTTCAGTGGTGAGCAGGCTTTTCATATTTTTCACCAGGTCTGCAAGAGGCTTTTCTCCCATTCCGTAGATGAGCAGATCTGCTCCGCTGTCGCACAAAATACTCTTTTGTACTTTGTCCTGCCAATAATCGTAATGACTCAATCGCCTTAAACTAGCTTCGATTCCTCCAATGACTACCGGAACATCCGGAAAAAGTTTCTTTAGTATCTGGCTGTAAACTGTAGAAGGATAGTCCGGGCGCATATCCGGTCGGCCGTCCGGAGTATAAGCATCTTCACTGCGTAGGCGTTTGTTGGCGGTATATTTATTAACCATTGAGTCCATGCATCCGCCGGAGATACCGAAGAATAGCCGTGGACGTCCCAACTTCTTGAAGTCGCGCAGGTCGTCACGCCAGTTAGGTTGGGGAACGATGGCTATTTTCAAACCTTCCGCTTCGAGAATGCGTCCGATAACGGCAGCACCAAAAGAAGGATGATCCACATAAGCATCAGCACTGAATAGAACGACATCCAATTCATTCCATCCGCGAAGTTCAACTTCTTTTTTGGTAGTGGGTAACCAGTCGGTCAATCGATATTCTTTCATGCTGCAAAGATACGGATAATAAAAAACATCCCAATGATTTTTTTATTCATTGAGATGTTTAACTTCAATCATCAGGATGTTTTCTTCCAATCATTGGAGTGTTTTCTTAAAACTTCCCGTTGATTGTGAACTGTAATGTCATTTGTTCTCCGTCATAGATTTCACGGAAGCCGATACCTTGCTCGGACAGATATTCCTTTAGATCCTGAAACGCATCAGCATGGTTCATGATAATCTCTATTGTTTCACCCGGAGAGGCAGTGCACATCGCTTTTATTGCAGGAATCAGCGGACTGTATGCTGTTATTCCGCAGGTATCTACCGTAATCATTATTCCTCCTCTTCTTCCGCTTCCGGACTGGAGAGCCAGGTAAGATAAAGCTTGATGAGCTGTTGCAAGCCGAATGCCTTCATATTATTGTGATAAATCACGTCAATACAAAGGTCCAGCAAGTCTTTACTGTCTTCCTCCTGACTGGCGATAAGGGAGCGGATATTTAGTTTCAACTTATCCAGAACTGCTTCATCTACAATACCGGTACTGTCGATAAGATGACGGAACAGGGCATATTTTTCAATCGTTCTCAAGTTTTCATTAGATACTTCTATGCTGCGTGTACCGCTGGGATTTGCTTGTATAGTATACATTGTTTTTTAGTTTTAAAGGTTATTATAGTAGCAAAGATAGAATTTAAAATGAGAAACGGATTAAAAAAAAGGATATTTTTTATTTTTGAGTAAAGAATCCCAAGATGCCTGCCATAATGGTTGCCCGATCCGCTTCCGACTGGATGCTTTCAAAAGGAAAGCCCAATACAAAAGTGCGGTAGTTCCCTTTGTAGGCAATACCTGCACTCTGATTGCCGGGTGCATACGTAAATACGGGGAAGGCAGTATCTACGGGAACAATACAATCGGCAGCAGGTACAGCATAACTGCTTTCATTAGGCAGACGTGGGATTGTAATAGTACGGCCCAATCCTTTAATCTGATTCGAACTCTTATCCGTCAGGCTACCTTGATAACCATATTTCAGTATTTTCTCCGTAAACTCCCGGTTTCCTTGTGTTCCACTCATATCACTTCCTACATAAGCACCACTGACAAACAGGTTACCTCCCGCTTGGCAATAACTGGTCATAATCCGTTGCATAGCCGAAGAGAATGTCTTGTAATATGCTTTACTTGCAGGATCTTCTTTTTCCAGTCCCAAAATATAATCTACTACTGGATAATCTTCTAATGTAACCAATCCGTTCTCTACTGCTTCGTCGCTGCATGATACGAAACTATATTTTCCGGCTGCCTGAATTGCTTTTCCGTGAATAAAAGGATAGTCGAACGTGTTTCCTGCAATTTTCATTCCTTCTAATTCGTTTCCGCTATGTCCCAGACTTCCTTTTCCTTCTTTACCGGCTTGTGTACGGTCGAAGCCGGTTTGTGCTCCGCAAAATGAAATATTCGATATATACGGAACGCCGGGATCTTGCATTAGATCGAATCCAGCTTTATCAGAAGTGTTAACGACCGCCGGACCGCTGATTCTGTCAAAGCCATTGATGATGATTACTTTTCCCTGTTCACGTTTGGCTTTATAGACAGAAAGGATTTCAGAAGGAAAACTTTCCCCACCCCGGTTTACAGCAGTTACTTTGAATGAATAAACAAGTCCCGGTTCTATCTTAACGGTGTGGGACGTTTTGCTGACTAAAGTGCCATTGTCAAAACCTCCATAACCGATGCGGGTATATACAATGTATTCCCGTGGTCGTGCAGTCGGTTCTTGCGGATCGTCTTCGCCTTTCCATGAAAGTTCTAATGTATTCTTTTTCTTTCCAAATTGAATGGCGAAATTGCTCACAGGCAGAGGCTGAACAATGTATTCTTTATCGTGCTGGTTGGTAATGAACTGCAAAATACCTTTGTAAATGGCACGCCCCACTGTAAACTTGAAGTTCGGATCATGTCCTAACTGCATATCTGCGAAGTTCTGGTGGGAGAGTAATTCAATAATCGTGGAAGGTGTAGCCGGAAGACGTGTTTCGCTATAATTCCGGTTCCACATGCTGCGGCGTGTCCACGGCAAGCTGTAGCTTGAATAAATATCTTTCTGAATCTGTGTCAGCAGAATGTCTGCCAGATCACGTGAGGCATACCGGTCTGTTCCTGCATTCAGTTTGCCATTATTGAAATCGGTGGTGTAAATGCCGAGTGATCCGATCAGTTCGTCTGTTTTGCTGCATCCGGCGTCACTGTGTAATGCCATCGTCATTTCCAAAGGTATGCCCAGACCCGACTGTTGTGGGTTATAGACGGAACTGCCCGATAAATAATTGATAACGTTAGAGCGTGTGTTAATATCGTCTGTATAGTCGTTTTCACCTTTTCGTCCGGCATATACTTCGTATGGCATTCCCGCCCATTGAGCAGAATAGCGTGCTCCTTCCAAGTAACGCGGTAGCCCACTGATTCTTCCTCCGCGGGCAATGTTACCCATTCCTCCTCCAAAACGTACTGCATCGGCACATACAACTCCATGTTCGCTGCTCTCGTTACTAAGAACCACCATACCGTAGTCATTGTTCCCTTTGTCGAATTCAAAAGTGCCGAGATAAACCCATGTGCCTCCACCTATCTTTTGGTTTACTTTGAATTCGGTAACTCCACCGTTATGAAATACCAGATATTTGGCGTCGCTTACACTGTTGGGTAATGTCTGGTAGGAAACATAAACAGCATACTTGCCTGTTGCCGGCAGAGTAGGCACCCATTCGGCAAATACCTGGTCTTTATTCTTCTTTTTCTTTCTCTCTGTCGGAATAAAACGACAGGTTCCGTCAGTGAAAGGATTTTCTCCATCTTTATAGATTGTTTTCTTCTGAGCAAATCCTTTTACCGGAGCATTTGCCCAATTAATCTTTTTACCCCCCATTTCCAAATAAAGGGAAGCATTGGGGGTATCATTATCTACAATGATTTCATTCTTTTGTGTATCTCGTTCGCGGGGAGTATAGACAATCGCTCCTGCATTTTCCAGCATTGGAATTACATAAGGAAGGACAAAAGATTGAGTGAACATGTCTTCTGTGGTGCAGAATAATCGGGGACGTTGCCATCCCCATTCGTTTTTATCATTTTTGAAATAGTTGCCGTGGCTTTGCCAGATTGCAATGTGGCGGTCTTGTAGTCCGCGTGAGATTTCATTAGGACGTGAAGTGTTTTTCACCCAGGGAGCTCCTTTATAATCTACATTTAAGGATAACCGCTCCTTATCCTTTTTCTTATTCCGGTAGAAATTAGGTACCAAATCTTCAATGGGTTTCCCATCCGCATAAATGGTGAGTTGGTAATAATGAACGGGACCCGGAAGCAATTCTTTAACTTGATTATAAATGTTTTCTACAGTTTCCGGACGGAAAGGCTGGTAGGCGAAACTCTCCGATGCATAGATTGCAATCGTCTTACGGTCGTAATTAATATCGAAGCTATTCAGTTTAGGAGTGCTGATTTTGGCTGTTGCGGTATATTGGTTGAAGTAATCCGTCAGCCGCTCTTTTACATTTCTTTCAATATCCTGCGCAAAAAGAAAAGTTGCACAGAATGTAAGGCCTAGAAAAAATACTATTATTTTCTTCATACTTGTTGCTTTTTTGCTAAATGCAGATTATCACGGATTATCGCAGATTGTTTTATTCTATTTTTCTTTGCGAAAATCTGCGTTAATCCGCGTTTAATTCTCCCCGCAAAAATAAACAAAAAAGAGCGAGAAGTATCGAAACTTCCCACTCTTCTTTCATTGTTTTATATTCTCTTAATTAAGAATGATTACTCTTATAATGGAACATATTCTACAAATGCTTCCATTGCTTCGTAAGAAGCCAATCCCAATTGATCGTACAAAGTAGCTGTACCACGGTTACGATCTTCGCTACGTTGCCAGAACAAACGTTCGTCGTTACCCAGGAACGGAGCACTTTCCATTTGCGACTGATGTTTCAGGATAGAGTTACGTTTTGCACGAAGTTCTTCCGGACTGATAGGCACTGCCATTTCAATATTCTCGATTTCCCATTCAGCCCACGCACCACGGTACATCCAGATACGACAGTCTTTTAGCCATTTGGCACCTTCTTCTTTTTCAAGATCGACAGCAGCAAATACAGCGTCTGTACATACACGGTGAGTTCCATGTGGGTCGGCTAAATCACCAGCAACAAAAATCTGGTGAGGTTTTATTTCACGGAGCAAGTTGCGTACAATTTCTACGTCTGCTTCACTGATTGGGTTTTTCTGAATCTTACCTGTTTCATAGAATGGCAGATCGAGGAAGTGGCAACGTTCCAGCGGTATATTATTATAAGTACAAGCTGTACGGGCTTCACCACGACGAATCAGACCTTTGATAGTCAGAATATCACGACTGTCCATATCACCGTCTTTCTTCTCCTTCAGGAAATTGCGTATTTCTATATATTTTTCATTGATAACCAAATCTTCGCTATTATTGAAGAGCTGATTGAATCCATTGATAAAATGCATGAAACGAACTACTTCTTCGTCACCTACGGCGATATTACCGGAAGTTTCGTAAGCTACGTGTACTTCGTGCTTTTGTTCTACCAAACGGCGAAGCGTACCACCCATTGAAATAACATCATCATCCGGATGCGGAGAGAAGATGACCACACGTTTCGGATACGGTTTTGCGCGTTCCGGACGATAGGTATCATCAGCATTAGGCTTACCGCCCGGCCATCCGGTAATGGTGTGCTGCAAATCATTGAAGATTTTGATATTTACATTGTACGCAGAACCGTAAAGTGCCAGAAGTTCACTCAAACCGTTTTCGTTATAGTCTTTATTTGTCAACTTCAAAATCGGTTTGCCGGTCAACTGACACAACCAAACGATTGCACTGCGGATTAATTTATCATTCCATTCGCAAGAAGTGACTAACCATGGACGTTGGATACGTGTCAGGTTCATAGCGGCTGAAAGATCAAGAGCTACATGTGCATTATTGTGAGTTTGCAGATAAGAAGCAGGAATTGTGTCAGTGATCGGACCTTCCACACACTCTTTAATCATAGCTGCTTTGTTTTCACCCCATGCAAGCAGATAAACTTTCTTTGCGCCAAGAATAGTAGCTACTCCCATTGTAATGGAGCTGATCGGCGTATTATCCAGCGTTCCGAAAATCTTGGATGCCTCGTTTCGTGATGCATTATCTAACAAAATCAGACGAGTGGTAGAATTCAGTCGGGAACCCGGTTCGTTGAACGCAATGTTACCTACACGACCAATCCCTAACAAAGCAATATCAATACCTCCGAAGCTTTCAATGCGTTGTTCATACAGACGGCAATATTCGAAGATGGTATCTTTGGCAATGCTTCCATCGGGAGTGAATATATTCTGCTTGTCAATGTCGATGTGATCCAGCAGCATACTCTTCAAAGCATTGAAGTTACTGTTGATTGCATCGGGAGACAACGGATAATACTCATACATATTAAATACGATCACATTGCGGAAGCTAAGTCCCTCTTCCTTATGCATACGGATAAGCTCGGTATATACGTGGCTGGGTGAATCTCCTCCGGGAAGAGCCAATACACAGAAACGTCCTGCCTTTTGTTTCTCGCGGATGGTTTGTGCTATTTCGCGCGCAATATAGTTAGCACCTTCTTCTACGGATTCGTAGATGTCCGTAGGGATTTTTTCGAGTCTTGTCAAGACTGATTTTTCAAATGCATTCTCCGGTCTGTAGTATCTGGGGGAGACCCGGTGGAGACTGATTTGAGAACTAAGATTTGTTTTCATAAAGTTGTTAATTAAGTTATGTAAGATTAGCGTCCTTACGACTGTATTTTCACGACAAAGATACAAAAGAAGTCTATATAATTAACTACCGAGTTCTAGGTATTGTTGCTGCAAGAATCTGTTTTTAACATTTGTTATTTTGCCAATGTTACAGATGGAATTCGTCTGCATCTTTCCATACCGGGAACTTCTCTCTGAATTGGTTGAGAGTGTTCAGATTAAGACTCACAGTAGCTATTCCTTCCTTTTCATCTGGAAATGAGCCGATTTCTTCTCCGAAAGCAGAATAAACTCTACTTCCTCCATTATATGTAAGCTGATATCCGTCTATACCCACCCTGTTGACACCGCATACATAGCATTGATTTTCCAAAGCACGCGCCCGGAGCAGAGTGTCCCAAACCAGACGGCGGGGGATAGGCCAGTTGGCTACATATATTAAAAGGTCGTACTCGTTGTTTACGTTCCGGCTCCATACAGGAAAACGGAGATCATAGCAAACCAACAGGCAGATATTCCATCCACGATAGGGGATGATAAGTCGTTTGTCACCGACCGAAAAATGTTCGGCTTCCCTTCCCATACGAAACAGGTGACGTTTGTCATAATAGAATTCTTCTCCTTCCGGTGTCAGGAAGAAGGCCCGATTATAGAACTGGTCGTTTTCAGTTGCTATATAACTTCCACAAATGGCTAGCTGAAATTGGGCAGCCCATTGTTTGAGTATTGTAATGGTTGCTCCGGAGTTCGGCTCTGCCAGCATTTTACTCTGCATGCTGAATCCGGTGGAAAACATCTCCGGTAAAACAACAATCTCCGTTATTCCACGAAGACTTTGCAGCTTTTCGTGGAGCAAACGGAGATTTTCTTGTTTATTTTCCCAAACAATATCGGTTTGTATGATAGAAATACGGATAGACTCCATGATAACTAAGTATTAAGTAATAAGTATTAAGTATTAAGCCGTGCGGATAAGTATATCAAAAGCTACGATTAATACTTAATACCTAATACTTAAATCATATTTCTCCAAGAGCAAAATTCTCCGGATGTTTTCCTTTGAAATCCTTGAAATAAAGTTTGATTTCTCTCATGTCCTTATTAATATCTCCTGACGGCATGATAGCTTTCGTTGCCGAAATCGTTTTCTTGCTGTAATCAATACCAATCAGGACGATAGGAACCTGTGCTTTCAAAGCTATAAAATAAAAACCTTTTTTCCAGTTTGGATTCGCTTTGCGGGTTCCTTCGGGAGTGATAGCCAAATTAAACTTTTTATATTTAGCAAAATTATGAACCATCTGATCTACTAGCGAAGTTTTTCGGCTACGGTCGACGGGAATTCCGCCAACTGCTTTGAAAAAAACTCCAAGTGGAAAGAAAAACCATTCTTTTTTCATCATGAAACTTGTCTTACGGCCTATAGCACCATAAAATAGTTTTCCAATAAATAAATCAAGGTTTGTTGTGTGTGGAGCGGCACATATCACGCATTTATCATAATTAGGCACCGTAACGTTTGTCTTCCATCCTAACAGGCGGTAATAGATAAAGCTATAAATTGCTTTTTTCATTCTGTTGTTAGTTCAATTTCCCTATAGCTTCAATAATCTCGTTTACCTTTGCATTAAAATCAGCACGGAATTTCTTATAAAAACCTTTCACGTTGCCCGGTTCTGTGTGGCTGATGCGAGTGACAAACTCATCCTGCATCTTCAGTACCTCTGCCATCAGTTCATCTGCTTTTACCTTGTCTGTGCCAGGGATAAACATACTGTTGATTAAACACTCGGTGAATAATTCTCCTGCGATATAGTTTACGTTCTTTTTGAGTTCTCTTCTACTTGCCATAATCTTTACATTTAATGGTGAATAATAAAAATACTTGCGGTAAAGATAGGCACTTTCTTTGATTCTAGCGAATAATATAGGGAAAAACATTATTCAGGCCTTCATCTTCTTAACTCTATCTCTTCATTTAAATAATTTCACAGGCTATTATTGATGGAATAACGGTTTGATTGTGATCCTGAATAGTATTTATATGATTTACTTGTTAATCTGCGTTTCAATAAATTCCTATTTAGTTCATTTCGGATCACTAATGAGTAATTTATTTAGTTCAACAGTTGATAGGGTAAGTCACTTACTTAACCAATGTTGGTTATGTATGGGCCAAATGTTATTTTTAGTGAAGCGGTAGCTCGAGAAATAATATAGAATTTACCTAACGGACAAACGTACGTTATCTACCGTGTGAATATCCGTTACCCACCGGACGAGCATCAACAACCTGCCGGACGAGAGTCGGTCATCTGCCGGACGAACAACTCATGAGGGACACGGGAATAGAAACGGCACCGACAAAGTGATCCGGACCGACAGCGGTAGCAACCAAAGCCATTTTCTCTGCCCTATATTATTGCTATTATTTATAACAGAAATAATACTTTTCTCTTCTCTACTTTACTCTACTGGTTTTCGTTGGCTTTTCCCCCTTTACTGGCAGGCGTTTCAGCGCTTTGTACAGCCCTCTTTGGATACCCTCGTTTTTGTATCGGTTTCACTTGTTTTCTCACCGAAGTACAAGAATAACTTTCACGTGAATGACGGTGTTTCTCTTATTTTTCTTTTTTATAATAGCTGCAATCATAAAGTAGGTTATTTTTGTTCTTTCTCTTAATTTATTGTATAATCTAAAATAACTAATGATGCAAAAAATTAATAAAAATGGATTTAGCCAATGTGCCGGAGCGTACATTGAGCGTTTGCGGAAAGAAGGGCGATATTCTACCGCTCATGTTTATAAGAATGCTCTTTTTTCTTTTAGTAAGTTTTGTGGAACATTGAACATATCGTTCAGGCAAGTCACGCGAGAATGTTTACGTTGCTATGGACAGCATCTTTACGAGTCCGGATTAAAGCTCAATACGATTTCTACTTATATGCGTATGCTTCGTAGTATCTACAATCGGGGAGTAGAAGCGGGAAGTGCCCCTTATGTTCCCCGGTTGTTTCATGATGTTTATACAGGCGTGGATATCCGGCAAAAGAAAGCATTGTCTGTGACCGAGTTACACAAACTTCTATATGAGGATCCGAAATCCGAACGTTTGCGTCGTACGCAGACGATTGCCGCTTTAATGTTTCAGTTTTGTGGAATGTCATTCGCAGATTTGGCGCATTTAGAGAAGTCGGCTTTAGACCGGAATGTGCTTCAATATAATCGTATCAAGACTAAAACACCAATGAGCCTGGAAATTCTCGAAAGTGCAAAGGAGATGATGAATCAGCTTCGAAGCAATAAACCTGCTCTTCCTGATTGTCCCGACTATTTATTCGATATTTTACATAGTGATAAGAAGCGAAAAGATGAAAAAGCATATAAGGAATATCAGTCTGCTCTTCGTAGATTTAATAATTGTTTGAAGGATTTGGCGAGAGCGTTGCGCTTAAATTCGCCTGTCACTTCATATACTTTCCGACATTCTTGGGCCACTACTGCCAAATACCGCGGAGTTTCTATTGAAATGATAAGTGAATCGTTGGGGCACAAATCTATTAAAACCACACAAATATATCTGAAAGGCTTTGGATTAAGAGAACGTACAGAAGTAAATAGAAAGAATTTATCTTACGTTAGAGATTGCAATGCAGGCAGGTGATATATAGACAAAACTTTAATAATCAGCATTTAAATGTATCTGTTACTTCTTAGGTAACGGAATCAAATATGACGCAAAGATAGACAAAAATATAAATAGCAAACAAATATTCTCCCATTTTTTTTCGTTTTATCTGATGCATACGGCAAAAAAAAATCCGAACATGAAATAATTATATCTTCATGCCCAATGATTTATATGTCCTGTTTTAAAAAGAATTTTCCCCTTCGCTAAAGGCAAAAGCTCTTCTCTCACTGTAATTGTCGATGTTTTTCTCTGTTCTCATTCCGGTTGGTCTCGATTGTGTGTTTACTGTTACCTAAGAAGTAACAGAATTATATAAGGTAAAAATAGTGGATTAATCAAAAAAGTTTTGAGAATATCTCTATTTAAAAGTATAACATACAAATAAAGATGAAACAAACTAAAGCGGCTTTTAGGAATAAGCCATTTATTTCGTTAAAAGGTAGTATTCTATTTCTGATACTCATTCCGATGAGCGGTCTGATTCATGCGCAATATTCCATGGGAACAACGGGGCAGTTGATGATACCTACCGCTGAAATGCAAGAGACCGGTACATTTACGGGAGGAGTCAATTTCTTACCAGAACAGGTTACTCCATCGGTTTTCAGTTTCCCTACCATGAACTATTTTGTAGATATGACTCTTTTCTCTTTTATCGAATTCACTTATCGGATGACATTACTCAAAATGACAACCGGCACAGGCAGAACGGGTTATCATAATCAGGACCGTTCTAATACGATTCGCATTCGTCCAATAAAAGAAAGCCGCTATTTTCCGGCTGTTGTGATTGGTGGAGATGATCTTTTGACTGAGAAGAAGACTCCATATTGGGGAGCTTATTATGGTGTGTTGACAAAGACTATCGGATTTCGTTCAGGAGATCAATTGGCTGTCACAGCCGGATGGTATATTCATCAAGGCGATTGCCGGGTATTTAATAAAGGACCTTTCGGAGGTGTCCGTTACACGCCTTCTTTTTGCAAAGAATTGAAATTGATGGTGGAATATGATACGCATAGATGGAATATGGGGGCTGCCATGCGCTTTTGGAAGCATTTGTCCGTCAATGTGTTTACTCGTGAATTTACGTGTGTTTCCGCTGGTCTGCGGTATGAATGTACATTAATACATTAAAAGAAGATGAAAAGGATTGTTAGTGTGACTGCTGTTTTTCTCTGTGGTATTTCTTTGTTACAGGCACAGCCAGTTCGTGTGAGTGAGACACTGAAAGAATTGGAAATGGAGAATATTTCAGTTGTGGAGAAAAGGGACACGATAACTGCGGCTTTTGAGACCTCTGCCTATAGAGGTATTTATAATGGAATCGGTATTGCTATACGCCATTTGGTTGCTATACCGGAAATACCGACTTTGCAGCTACTTATATTAGATAATGCCCTACCACAATTATGTATAACTATCCCTGCAGATTTGATTCAAAAATGTCAGTCCGGTGAATGTACGTTGGATGAAGTGTATCGTAAGATGGGGATGACTACTTCTACCGGAACTGCTGTGCGTCAGCTGAAAGGTGTAAAACGAAAAGAAAGTTCTTTCGGTAAGGTCGATTTTGTGATATATCCCAACGTGATGTTAGTCAATAATGTAACTTATAAGTTGTATAAGGCGGCACTCGAGTTGCAACCTGCCCTGGAAATGCAATTATGGAAAGGAGCTTCGCTACGGATGCAGGTTTCTTTGCCTATTGTAAGTAATGAAGATGGTAAGTGGAACTGCGTTCGCTTGGGATTCATGGCTTTGCGTCAGGATTTTCGCTTGGCTAACCATTGGAAAGGATACCTCACTGGCGGTAGTTTCTCTAATGACCGTCAGGGACTTGCTGCAGGAATCGGCTATTTTTCAGCAAACGGCAGGTGGACGGTAGAAGGTGGAGGAGGAATTACCGGTTCTTCCCATTTCTATGGCAGTGACTGGAAAATGAGTAAGTGGAAAAGAGTCAATGGACAGATTAGCGTAGGATATTATGTGCCGGAAGTGAATACCTTGGTGAAAGTAGAAGGGGCCCGCTTTATTTATGGAGATTATGGAGTACGCGGAACTCTTTCACGCTATTTCGGCGAATATATTGTAGGTATATATGGTATGTACACAGATGGAGCAACGAATGCAGGGTTTAATTTCTCTATTCCATTACCGGGAAAGAAACGCAGGCGACATCTGCTACGGGTGATGCTTCCCGAATATTTTGCTTTTCAGTATGATATGCGTAGCGGGAATGAATACGCTCATCGTTCATTGGGCGAAAGTTATAGTGTTGAACCTAAGTCGGCAGAGAATTCACACTTCTGGCAGCCGGATTATATTCGATATTATTTGATTAGAACGAGTGAGAAGTGAAACATGATTGATATTTAAACTAGTATTTTTAACAAATTTGAACATTATGAAAAGTGTAAAATGGTTTTATGTGGGTGCCATGGCGATAGCCTTGGGTATGTTAACTTTTGCGACAGTAGCCTGTCACGATGATGATGACGATCCGAAACCGGCAGAAGGGGAAGTTGTTGAAACTCCGAAACCGGTTGTAGAGTATTACATTATGGGGACGGTGACTTCCGGAGGAGCAGCAATGGATGGGGCAAAGGTAAAAGTGGGTAGTAAAAATTACACAACCGACTCGAATGGTAAGTTCTCTGTTACAGAAAGTGCTACAGGTACTTATAGTATTGAAGCGTCTTCTAATGGATATCTTTCACAGAAAACGTCAGTTGTCATTGCAAATAATGCAGAGAATCGTAGTGTGGTAACGGTAGCTCTGGCTTTGACAAAGGAGAGTCCGAAAACTGCTGTGTCAATAGAGGCTACAGGAGAAACTAAAGTAGAGGATAATAGTGAATCGAATCAGGCAATTGAAAAGCCGGGAGAAGTTGCTCCGGAAGAAGTGGTAGAGGATAAACCGCTCGTGAAAGTCGAACTGACAATACCGGAAGATGCAATTGAGGCATCTCAACAACAAGCAGGAATTGTTGAAGATGGTAAAGTCAACATTAGTGTGACAACCTTTGTTCCTGCTCCTGAAGAAGTAACTACTGAAGTAAAGGCAGAGGACGTGAATAGAGATGTACCTAAAAGCATACCTTTAGCTGCTGCTAAATTTGAACCGTCTGGTTTGAAATTTAAGAAGTCTGTTACGATTTCTATTCCTAATCCTATCCCTGGAATAACATTCGCTGATGCTGATATGATACTTACTTATCAGAATCCAAATACAGGAGAATGGGGGGATGCAAAAGATAATAATGGAAATGTAATTAAAAATATATCTTCTACTACAGAAAGTGGAGCTGTCACTGCATATACAGCCGAAGTCGATCACTTCTCTGCTTATGCTATAGAGAATAAAGTATATAGCAAGATTAGTAATGAAACTGTGACAACTAATATTCTAGGACAAGCTAGTCGTGATAATAGCGAGAATGCTAAAGCGGTGGCTGGCATTGAACTGAAATATAAGGAAAAGTCTGGTTGGGACTATGATAAGAATGATGCTGGTCTTGTTGCTGAAGTTAAATCGCAATTAGGAGCTGGTGCTAGTGCTGAAGATACAAAAACGGTGAATGCAATGGTTGCTTTTATGAAAACTCGTATGTTCTCATTAATGGGATCGGTATCTGGCATTACGGAAACTGAACGTGTTTATAACACTGTAAATGTAAACGGATATACTACCATGAGTTATACTTGCTATGCAAAAGTCCGTACTACCACGTTGACGGCTAATGTAAAGTTTAAGGGTACTGCAAAGTCTGTTTCGATTACAGCAACTCGTTATACCGGTACGGACCATCAATATAAAACGGTTACTTATAATCCGACACATAGCGGTGGTAAGGGTGGTAGTATCTAAGATGTTTTATAGTAAGGGGCTTAGATTCATTTGTAGCATTGAATCCCTGCCTTAGTCGATTAGAAAAAAGTACAGAGGTACTTCTTTACCTAATTGGCCCCATGCATCAGATTTTATTTTGATGCACATTTCCCCAAATATCAACTGTCTGTGAAGATCGTTGATATGACTTTGATACCGTTTGTCAAGTTGATGGCAGTATAATAAGTTTTTAATTATTCATTTTAAGATAAAACCCTTTTGAATATGCTCCTTTTCCAATAAACCCTTTGGGGCATGTTCATATAGAGTATAGAAGGAGGAGGTCACTGTGAAGCGGTCTCCTCTTTTGCTTTTCGAAAATACTGTATTACATTAGAAGTAATACCCTAAATTCACAAAGCAACTTCCTTTGTCCGTCTGATTGGAATATCCCAATGATATTTCCAATGGCCCGAAGATACTGTCCATTCCATAACCTGCACTAACACCGAATAATTGCTTGCCTTTCAATATATCGAAGAAATTACTATCCGTTAGCCCGTAGTTACCCGTCAGTGTAAGATAATGAATGGCTCCCATGCGTTGTCTGAACTTAATAGATGCAATCATAATGGTGTTATCCATCAATTCCAGATTGGTAACCCCGGCAAATGGTAATTGCTGTGGAATATAGAAACCAGGTACGTCACCGCCAATGGCATTTTGCAGCGGGTAGGGAAAATCTCTTCCGATCAGGATACGTCCATAAATGGAAGGAATGATAGAGAAACGGCGGGTTACAGGAATGACGCTTGCCCACGAAGCATTCAGTGCTGAAAATGGAGCGTGTTCGTTGTATTGTGCCATATTATCCGTATAGAGTGAATAGGCGGCTCTGAAGTCACTTCCTTTAGAAGGGAAACGTCCTTTATCATAGGTATTATATTGCACTTGGGCAAAATAACTTAGAAAGTGTTCGGATTCTACTTTCAGGTCGGAAATTTCAGGTTTCTTGAACAGGAAATCTTTGTATTTGTAATATTCAAAACGAAGACCGAGTCCGAAACGGAAATTCTTGTACCATACATCAGAGAAGCCGAATTCGGCCAGATGATATTTGTAAGTTGTATTATAGGCACGGTCGCCTTCCTCGTAAATATTGATATCATTGTATTGGAACATATACGAGAAGTTGAAATTACGCTGTTGCATTGGTTCCAGCGTATAGTCTATGCGGGCAGCATATCGTTTACCCAATCGACCGGTAAGAGCCAGGCGGGAAGGAATACGAGTTTTGAGGTCTGCTGTTGCATTGACCAACAAAGATGCGATCTCTTCCGAATCGAAACGGATGCCCAGGTTGATTCTTCTTTCATATTTTTCCTGTAACAGGAAGTTGAGGTGATAACCTTCAGGTGTCTCTTTCAACGTATAACTGGCACTGGAGTAGGACTGACTGCCACGTAACTGATACAGGGCCTGTTCTATTTGTTGAGTGGAAATATCGCTGTTTTCTTTCAGATTACATTTCTTCATCAACCATTTTTTATCATCCACCTCTACACCGGAAAATGAGATGTCCGTCACATAAACCGTACGCGCATTAGAAAGAGAAGAATAAGGACCATGTTGTTTCGGGGTATAATCTTCGGCTATTCCTATTTTCTTTTTCAAAGCAAGCAATGAACCCCATTGGGCTTTTGCTGCTTCTTCGCCTCTACGCATCAGGGTATCAATGGCGGCTGGAGTAAAACTGGCGGATGAATATCCATCTACATTGACACGGATATAGGTATCTGTGAGATCTACATTTTTTTCATGGTTAGACTGACAGGTGATATCTACAATTTGTCCCAGAATGTCGGGGACGCTATTGAGCTTGTCAGCCTTCTTCAGAGCATTCTGTACGTCTACTCCGATAATAATATCGGCCCCCATGGCTTTCACAACATCTGCCGGATAGTTGTTTACAATGCCACCGTCCACTAATACCATACTGTCTTGCCGTACCGGAGTAAATACACCGGGGATAGCCATACTGGCACGCATGGCAGTAGAGAGTATTCCGTCATGG
This sequence comes from Bacteroides sp. LFL-34, assembly GCF_027257075.1. NCBI lineage: Bacteria > Pseudomonadati > Bacteroidota > Bacteroidia > Bacteroidales > Bacteroidaceae > Bacteroides > Bacteroides sp. LFL-34. Next base: position 89,102 of record NZ_JAPQKZ010000026.1, read on the forward strand.
AATACAATTTGTTCTCCATTAACAACATTGGCTGCTACACAGGCAAAAGGAATGGGAAGTTTATTAAAGTCGATAGAGTCATGATACCCTACGGTAAGGTCTGAAAATAGATTAGCCAGATTCTGTCCTTTCATGATTCCTCCGGTAGCGGCATCTTTGGGAGTTTTGGTGAAAGGAATAGAGACTGTATATTTTTCAGATCGCTCACGATCTGTTAATGACATGGCACTTCTTTTGATACGGTCACTCAATAGGAATGTCCAATCTTGTTTTCGTACCATGCTATCCAATTGTTCCGGAGTATAACCGATGGCATAAAGACCGCCTACGATAGCTCCCATGCTGGTGCCGGCTATATAATCAATAGGAATTCCGGCTTCTTCGATCACTTGCAGTGCTTTGATGTGTGCCATTCCTTTAGCACCGCCGCCGCTTAGAACGACACCTACCTTTTTTCTTTGTTCCTGAGAATGCAAAGAAAAAGGCAATAAGATGCCAATTGATAAAACTAATGTTGAAAAGATTTGTTTTTTCATTAGGACATGGTCTAGTATTGATGTTTAATATAATACAAATGTAGAGCATAATTTGTTTAGTTGTTGAAATGGGAATTAAAAAAAATGTTCCAAAAGTCGGAAATGTGGATAATTTCTACATTTTATCTGGTGGATTCTACATTTCTACATTTCTTAAGGCAAAATATAATAGACTGAATACCAGTAAATAATAGGTGTAATGAATTTTGGCATACTAATTGCAAGAAAGAGTATAGAACAAACATAAGTTAAATTAAATAATAAGATTCGATATGAGATTATTCTTTTCGAAACATGAGTTGAAACTGAGGAGAAAGAGAACCATTGCTGCTATTATATGTGTGGTACTTGTGTTGGGTGTGTATTGGATACTGACCCGACCTCAGAAGGCTGCGCCGGAAATGCCGACAGTCATTGTAGAACCGGTAGTGAAAGATGATGTAGAGATATACGGGGAGTATGTAGGGCGTATTCGTGCCCAACAGTTCGTCGAAGTCCGTGCCCGGGTGGAAGGCTATCTGGAAAATATGCTTTTTGCCGAAGGTACATATGTCAATAAGAATCAGGTTTTGTTTGTCATTAATCAGGACCAGTATCGTGCCAAAGCTGATAAGGCCAGAGCGCAGTTGAAAAAAGACGAAGCGCAGGCTTTGAAGGCGGAGCGTGATTTAAAACGTATCCGTCCGTTGTTTGAGCAGAATGCTGCAAGCCAGTTGGATTTGGATAATGCGGAAGCTGCTTATGAAAGTGCTGAGGCAACGGTAGCCATGAGTGAGGCGGATTTGGCACAGGCTGAATTGGAGCTGGGCTACACCATTGTCCGTTCGCCTTTGTCGGGACACATTAGTGAAAGAAATGTGGATTTGGGTACGTTAGTGGGACCCGGGGGAAAATCATTGCTTGCTACTATTGTGAAGAGTGATACGGTGTTGGTTGATTTTAGTATGACGGCACTCGATTATCTGAAGAGTAAAGAAAGAAATATTAATTTGGGACAGCAGGATTCTACCCGTTCCTGGCAGCCCAATATTACCATAACATTGGCAGATAACACAGTCTATCCATTCAAAGGATACGTGGATTTTGCCGAACCCCAGGTGGATCCTCAAACCGGCACTTTCTCTGTACGTGCAGAAATGCCTAATCCGAAACAAGTATTGTTGCCGGGACAGTTTACAAAGGTGAAATTGTTGCTGGATGTTCGTGAAGGAGCACTCGTTGTTCCAATGAAAGCCGTTACCATCGAAAAGGGTGGAGCATATATTTATACCATGCGCAGGGATAATGCAGTAGAGAAACGTTTTATCGAATTAGGACCGGAAGTCGGGAATAATGTGGTGGTAGAAAGAGGATTGGCAGAAGGAGAAATGGTAGTTGTAGAAGGGTTCCATAAGTTGACTCCGGGTATGAAAGTACGGGTGAGCCAACCGGATGCAGAAGCCCAGGATAGTATAACTGCGACAAAAAATGAAGTGGCCGGGGCGAAAGAAAATGTTACCGGAACGAAGGATAACGCGAAAGGAGAATAAACGATGAAAGTTACTTTTTTTATAGATAGGCCGGTCTTTTCGGCTGTAATCTCCATCGTGATTGTGATTGTCGGTATTATTGGTCTGACGATGCTTCCGGTGGATCAATACCCGCAGATTACTCCTCCGGTGGTGAAGATTAGTGCTTCTTATCCGGGTGCGAGTGCACTTACTGTATCACAGGCAGTAGCTACCCCGATTGAGCAGGAAATCAATGGTACTCCGGGGATGCTTTATATGGAATCAAATAGTTCTAACTCCGGAGGTTTTTCGGCAACAGTTACTTTTGATGTATCTGCTGATCCGGATTTGGCAGCTGTTGAGATTCAGAATCGTGTGAAACTGGCAGAATCCCGTTTGCCGGCGGAAGTGATTCAGAATGGTATTTCGGTAGAAAAACAGGCTCCCAGTCAGTTGATGACGCTTTGTTTGACTTCTACCGACCCAAAGTTCGATGAGATTTACTTGAGTAACTTTGCTACCATCAATGTGCTCGATGTGATTCGCCGTATTCCCGGAGTGGGACGTGTATCCAATATCGGTAGCCGTTATTATGCCATGCAGATATGGGCGCAGCCGGATAAGCTGGCAAACTTCGGACTGACCGTACAGGATTTGCAGAATGCATTGAAAGATCAGAATCGTGAATCAGCAGCGGGTGTGCTGGGACAACAGCCTGTACAAGGATTGGATATCACGATTCCTATCACGACACAGGGACGTCTTTCCACTGTAGGACAATTTGAAGATATCGTAGTACGTGCCAATGCGAATGGTTCTATCATTCGATTGAAAGATGTGGCACGTGTATCGCTGGAAGCTTCTTCGTATAATACAGAGAGTGGTATCAACGGTGAAAATGCTGCCGTGCTTGGTATTTATATGTTACCGGGTGCTAATGCGATGGAAGTGGCCGAGAGAGTAAAAGAGGCAATGGATGAGATTAGTAAGAACTTTCCGGAGGGATTGAGCTATGAGATTCCGTTCGATATGACGACTTATATTTCCGAATCTATCCATGAAGTATATAAGACGTTGTTTGAAGCGTTGGTATTGGTGGTTCTGGTAGTTTATTTATCCTTGCAGAGCTGGCGTGCAACGTTGATTCCGGTAGTGGCGGTGCCTATTTCATTGATCGGTACTTTCGGATTCATGTTGATTTTCGGTTTCTCATTGAATATCCTGACATTGCTCGGATTGATCCTTGCGATCGGTATTGTGGTGGATGATGCGATTGTGGTGGTGGAAGGTGTGGAACATATCATGGAAACGGAGCACCTAAGTCCTTATGAAGCTACGAAAAAAGCGATGAACGGACTTGCCAGTGCTTTGATTGCCACTTCGCTGGTATTGGCGGCTGTGTTCGTCCCGGTTAGCTTTTTAAGTGGGATTACAGGACAGTTGTATCGCCAGTTTACGGTGACAATTGTAGTATCCGTGCTTATTTCTACGGTCGTGGCTCTGACATTGAGTCCGGTGATGTGTTCGCTGATTCTGAAACCGGATAGCGGGAAGAAAAAGAATATCGTTTTCCGGAAGATTAATGAATGGCTGGGTATCGGTAGTAATAAGTATGTAGCTGCCGTAACTCGTACAATTAAGCATCCTCGTCGAGTTTTGAGTGCTTTTGGTATGGTGTTGATTGCTATCATGTTGATTCATCGCATTATTCCGACCAGTTTCTTACCTGTGGAAGATCAGGGATATTTCAAGATTGAATTGGAACTGCCGGAAGGGGCTACTCTGGAACGTACCCGTATCGTGACAGAGCGTGCCATTGCTTATCTGGAAAAGAACCCGTACATTGAGTATATACAGAATGTAACGGGAAGTAGTCCTCGTGTCGGAAGTAACCAGGGACGTGCAGAACTGACGGTGATCCTGAAACCTTGGGAGGAACGGAAGAGTACCACTATTGAGAAGATCATGCATACGGTAGAGAAACATCTTGAGGAATATCCGGAATGTAAAGTCTATCTGTCCACTCCTCCGGTTATTCCGGGGCTCGGTAGTTCGGGAGGTTTTGAGATGCAGCTGGAAGCTCGTGGAGAAGCCACTTTTGATAATTTGGTAGACGCGACAGATACATTAATGTACTACGCATCCAAACGCAAAGAGTTGGCGGGCTTGTCATCTTCTTTGCAGTCGGAAATCCCACAACTCTATTTTGATGTGGATCGAGACAAAGTGAAGATGCTGGGTGTACCTTTGGCTGATGTGTTTTCTACCATGAAGGCTTATACCGGTTCGGTTTATGTGAACGACTTTAATATGTTCAACCGTATATATAAGGTTTATATTCAGGCAGAAGCTCCTTATCGCGAACACAAAGACAATATTAATTTGTTTTTTGTGAAAGCCTCCAATGGAGCGATGGTACCATTGACTTCTCTGGGAAATGCATCATATACCACAGGACCGGGAAGTATCAAACGTTTCAATATGTTTACTACGGCCGTTATTCGTGGAGCAGCTGCGCAAGGATATAGTTCCGGACAGGCGATGGAGATCATGGAACAGATTGCCCGCGATCATCTTCCCGATAATATCGGACTGGAATGGAGCGGCCTTTCCTATCAGGAGAAGCAGGCGGGAGGTCAGACGGGTATGGTGATGGCACTGGTATTCTTGTTCGTTTTCCTCTTCCTTGCTGCACAATACGAAAGTTGGACAGTGCCTATTGCTGTGTTGCTTTCTTTACCTGTGGCTGCTTTGGGAGCCTATTTGGGAGTATGGGTTTGCGGATTGGAAAACGATGTCTATTTCCAGATTGGCTTGGTTATGTTGGTCGGACTTGCCGCTAAGAATGCAATTTTGATTGTAGAGTTCGCAAAGGTGCAGGTAGATAAAGGTGAAGACTTGGTGCAATCGGCCATATACGCAGCCAAATTGCGTTTCCGTCCGATTCTGATGACCTCTCTTGCCTTTGTGCTCGGTATGCTTCCGATGGTACTGGCAAGTGGTCCGGGTTCGGCAAGCCGGCAGGCAATCGGTACAGGTGTATTTTTCGGAATGATATTTGCCATCGTATTTGGTATCATTCTTGTGCCGTTCTTCTTTGTGATGGTGTATAAAACAAAGTCGAAAATCTTAAAACATAAGAAATAATGAAACGAAAGAAACTATATATTGCTATCCTGTTACTTGCCGGAGTACTGACTTCCTGCAAGGTAGGGAAAAGCTATGTCCGTCCTGATCTTCATTTACCCGACAGCTTGGAAAGATCACAGGATTCGGTTAGCTTCGGTGACCAGGACTGGAGGGATATTTATACAGATGCTACATTGAGAAGTCTGATAGAGCGTGCATTGGATCATAATAAAGATATGCTGATTGCTGCTGCCCGTGTGAAAGAAATGGCTGCGCAGAAACGAATTTCTACGGCTGCATTGCTTCCGGATATTAAAGGAAAAGTGACAGGGGAACGCGAACTCGAGAATCATGGAGGAGATGCTTTCAAGAGATCGGATACCTTTGAAGCACAATTCCTCGTTTCGTGGGAAGTCGATCTTTGGGGAAATCTGCGTTGGGCGCGTTCGGCCAGCATTGCCGAGTATCTGCAATCTATTGAAGCACAACGTGCATTGCAGATGACGATTGTGGCTGAAGTGGCACAGGCTTACTATGAACTGGTAGCTTTGGATACAGAGCTTGATATTGTCAAACAGACATTGAAAGCCCGTGAAGAAGGGGTGCGCCTGGCGCGTATCCGGTTTGCCGGTGGATTGACTTCCGAGACTTCCTATCGACAGGCACAAGTGGAGTTGGCACGTACGGCCACTTTGGTTCCTGACTTGGAACGTAAAATCTCCCTGAAAGAGAACGATATTGCTTATCTTGCGGGTGAATATCCTAATAAGATAGCCCGTTCCCGTTTGCTTCAGGAGTTTAATTCTCCGGAAACACTTCCTGTAGGGTTGCCGTCTACTTTGTTGGAACGCCGTCCCGACATTCGTCAGGCAGAGCAGAAATTGATTGCTGCCAATGCAAAAGTAGGAGTGGCCTATACGAATATGTTCCCGCGTCTTGCCCTGACAGGTGGTTTCGGTAGTGAAAGTACTTCTTTGTCGGAACTCTTGAAATCTCCCTATGCAGTTATGGAAGGAGCTTTATTAACTCCTATCTTTGGTTGGGGAAAGAACCGTGCGGCATTGAAAGCGAAAAAGGCTGCTTATGAGGCTGAAGTACATAGTTATGAGAAATCCGTACTGGAAGCTTTCAAGGAAACACGTAATGCGATTGTCAACTTCAACAAGATTAAGGAAGTGTACGAACTTCGTGCCAATCTGGAACGTTCGGCCAAGAGCTACATGGACTTGGCACAATTGCAGTACATCAATGGAGTCATCAACTATCTGGATGTGTTGGATGCCCAACGTGGATACTTTGATGCCCAAATCGGATTGAGTAATGCCATTCGTGACGAGTTGATTGCGGTGGTTCAACTTTATAAGGCTCTTGGCGGAGGCTGGGAGCAGAATCCCTAGAATTATATTATAAATTAGCTCGCTGAAGAAAACGTAAAGAGGTTGTGTCAAAACGCTGACACAGCCTTTTTTTATGCGCAAAGCCCAGACTTTCTCAAGCCCGGGCTTTGTTATTACCCAAAGTTTTCGTATCTTTAGGTATAAAGTTTTTCGT